>JBAPMC010000247.1:0-3125 GCA_049278415.1 Solirubrobacteraceae bacterium | reverse complement strand
AGAGTGAGGCTCGTCATCACCGTCCGGTACCGGGAGGACTACAGCTATCGTCAGCGGCTCCGCTCGCAGCGTAATTGCTAGTCACGCCGGGAACCTTGCGCGGGTACGATTCCCGCCGTCTCCATTGGTTTGCGACTCCTGCGGAGGTCCGCGAAAGCGGGTCTACCGTAGGGAAAGCCAGTGCACAAGGCGAAGCGCCGCGAACGAAGAACCGCTGGTCTGCGGGAGCGCGGTGCGCGGGTCGCAGATGAGTCACAAGGTGTGTCGGTTTGAGTCGCATGCGTCCCAAGATCGAGCGGAGCGTCGCTCGCATGGCTAATTGTCCCGTCAAGTCGTCTCCACGTCGGTATTCGTCGCTGTTCGGTGCGAGCGGCCGTGGGTCGCTGTCATAGCTACGGTGGTCGGCTGTACGGCCGCGGGAAGCAGAGGTATGGAGCGGAAAATACTTCCGAAGCCATCGGCGTAGGCTCCACCGATGGCCAATAGCGATTACACGATGGATGCCGCCGAACTGGAGCGATATCGAGCTTGGGCGACACAGAAGTGGAAACACGGACCCTGTCCCGTGTGCGGAGTAAACAGTTGGAGACGGAACGAGAGGATCGGTCACATACCCAATCCACAGACGGTCATTCTATGAGCTGCATCATTTCTGTGGCGCGCACCTGCTCGAACTCGGCATGTCGCAAGCCGATGTCGCTGTGCAGCTCAGGCACACGGACGGGGGCGTGCTCGTGATGTGGCACATACGGCCATCCCTCAGAGCAAGCCGCTCGCGAGCAGTTGAAGACGGGGAATAGGGGGCTGACCGGGGCCTACACCCATGATCTGGACGGGGCTGCTTTGAGTTTCTGTCGGGAGAGGCTATGCGTGACAGCAGTCAGCCTCAGAGGTCTTCAAGGTGCGCGAGGGCTTGGGCGTCTAGCTCGACGTTACTCGCAGCAAGATTCTCCTCGAGATGAACAAGTGACGACGTACCGGGGATGAGCAGGATGTTTGGGCTGTGCGCGAGCAGCCACGCGAGGCCTACCTGGGCTGGAGTGGCCCCGACCCGATCGGCGACCTCACACACGGCGCGTTGCTCAGTCACCTTCGGCATCCCGGAAACGCCGACCCCAGCGGGAAGAACGGCACGAAGGGGATGCCAACGTGGCGGCAGAGCTCAAGCAGCGGCTCGGCGTCACGCTGGAGCAGGCTCATCTGATTCTGCACGCAGGCAATTGGCGTATGGGCGAGTGATGCGCGTACCTGCTCGAGGCTGACGTTGCTGAGGCCGATACCGCCGATCTTGCCCTCCTCTTGCAGCTCAACCATGATCGCGAGTTGCTCCTCAAACGGAACTGCTGCGCCGCGCTGACCTTCCTCGTCTCCCATGAGGCGGAGGTTCACTACGTCCAAGCGCTCGACTGCCAGTGAGCGCAGGTTTGCCTCCACGCCTCGGCGCAACTGCTCGGGCCGCTGTGCGGAGATCCATCCGCCGTCTACGTAGCGCGCAGCACCGACCTTGCTGACCAGCACGAAGTCATCCGGATAGGGGTGCAGCGCCGTGTGAATCAGCTCGTTGGCGACATCCGGCCCGTAGTACTGAGCCGTGTCGATGTGGTTTACGCCGAGCTCCACTGCGCGCCGCAGCACGGCGAGGGCTCCCGCGCGATCGCGCGGAGGCCCGAACACCCTCGGTCCGGGGAGCTGCATTGCACCGAATCCGGTCCTATGTACGGGGCGCCCCGCAAGGAGATAAGTATCCACGCCCATCGCAAGAAGCTTAGGAGAAGCACCGCCGCATATGTTGAGGTCTACGGTATGAAGGACAACCGGTCATCTCCGGGTTCAACCGTCGATATGGTCTTCACGCAATAAGCTTCACCGTACGAGTGCGTTCGGCGATGATCTTGCCATCTCCTCGGATGACTGTCTCGATCGTTACACGTAGGTGTCCATGCCGCTTAAGTAGCGCTCTCGCTCTACTTGATAGAGGGATGCTTACTGCGGCGCGTTGGCCGCCGTGTAGCTGGGCCAAATCAGATCCCAGAAGCACTGTCGTGCGCGCGACGTTCTGTGAGGTCGCGCTGGAGGGGTGGGAGAGCACGCGCGCTGTGATGAAGCTCTCGGTTTGGCAGACGCTTACTTTGGCGGGACATTCGGCGTTGACGCCTGTCTCGACAGCCCCGTTGTCCACTGAGCTGTGCAAGTGGGAGACCTGTTCGAAGCTCAGCAGGTGTTGTTGGCTGATTGCGTCACGCTTGGATGCCGGCGCAGGCACGGTGGCCGGCGCTACAGGGGTTGTAGCCGCAGGCGTTACGGGCGTCGGGCTAGTGGCTGCCGGTTGGACACCAACACCGTCGACGCCAAGGACATTGATTTGGGGCGAGGCATTTGTGATGAAGACGATCGATGAGTCCTTCTCACCCGGAGTGGTCGGTTGAAAGCTGACCGTGTACACGCATGAGGACCCGGGCTCGATGATCTGTCCGCTGCAGGTATCAGAGAACATCTGGAACATCTGCGGTGTGCCCGACACGGCAAATGACTGCTGGATGAACAGCGGATAATCTCCACCGTTGGCCACCGTGAATGTGTGTTCAACCGCTGAGCCGATTAGGACATCTCCTAGCAGCGCTCCGTTGGAGCTCAGCTCGACCTTCGGGCCGTTCAATCCTTCGCCTTCGAGCGGTACCACGAGCGTGCCGCTCTGAGCGTCACTCTTGATGACGAGCTGAGCATGCTTCTCGCCCGGTGAGAGTGGTTGGAAGCGGATGCCTGCGTTACACCAATTGTTCTCGGGAAGCTGGTTGCTGTTGCAATTGCCGTACTGCACTGAGAACGAAGATGCGTCCGGGCCCGTGATACTCACCGATTCAACCTGCACACCGGCGGTTTGAGCTTCGATGTTCACCTGTTCGTTCTCGTTCTGGTTTTCTTCGTGTTCGCTTCGTGTGTAAGGGATCGCTGAGAAGTTCAATGAGCTGGGGTTTGCTGAGAGCGTACCGGTGCTGCCGCTGCCAGACAACGGCACTTCGAGCGTTCCTTCGCCAATGATCTCCAGAGCCAGGCTCCCGCTCTTTTCACCAAGTTCACCTGGCTGAAAGCGAATTTCGACATTGCAGCTGTTTCCTGGCCAGATC
>JBAPMC010000246.1:0-8588 GCA_049278415.1 Solirubrobacteraceae bacterium | reverse complement strand
TTGCTGGCGATGCGAGCAGCCACTTTTGCCTATCAGGCTGGTCGCGGACGCGAGTTCACCATGCAGGCCTTCCGCAATGCTTTTCAGGAGGGCCTCGATCTCAGTGTGCCGACGAACGTTCTCAAGGCCGCCCACGACGCCGGCCTTGACCCGCGGGAGGTGGAGCGGGCGACCCAGGATCCTGAGATCAAGCTCGCCTTGCGTGAGAGAACCGACGCCGCCCACAGCCTTGGCGTGTTTGGAGTACCGACGATCGCCGTCGGCGAGGAGCTCTTTTGGGGCGATGACCGACTCGACGATGCGGCTACCCACCTCGCCCGAGCCGGGCCAAGTGACGACGCTCCCCGCACCTAGACTTTCGCGAATGCCCAACATCAACGATCCCCTATTTGACGAGCCACGCGAGCAGCCTGGCTTTCGCTGCAAGCGCGCTCGCGTTAGCCGCCATGCCGGAAGTGAGCGGCTTGGGATGAGCCTATGGGAAGTTCCGCCCGGCGAAGCTGCCTACCCCTACCACCATCACCTCACCGAGGAGGAGCTTCTGCTCGTGCTCGATGGCCGCCCAAGCCTGCGCACCCCAGAGGGGTGGCGTGAGCTTGAGCAGGGAGAGGTGGTTGCCTTCCCGCGTGGCGAGCACGGCGGACACCAACTCGTCAACCACACACAGGAGACCGTGCGCTTCCTTGCGATCAGCACAAGCGGCGACCCGGACATCGTGATCTACCCCGACTCGGGCAAGCTCGGAGCGAACGAGCGGCTGCCAGACGGCAGCGGCCTACGCGCCATGTTTCGCATGGTCGACACGGTTGACTACCACGACGGGGAGCAGCCACCCCCCACAAGAGATTGAAGGCTCCGCTTCCGACGCTCGGCACCGAGCGCGGAGGAAGACCCCGAGTTAGGCCTGCGCGGGAGGACCCTGCCGCTCGTCGCTACTACTTGCACCGCGCCGAGAGCTCCACCAGCTCCAACCGCCGACAGCCACAACCGGCACGACGAACATCGCCGAGGTGTACCAATGGGTGAGGCATGCGAGCACGAGCATCAGACCTCTCAAAAGCTACCACGCGAGCCTGCGTTCAGGCCGATGCGGCTCAGACTGTTGTGGCTGACAAGCTCAGGTCGCATTTCGCGCACGTCGAGCCGCCAGCAGCCCGCCAACGCCTGCGACCAGTCCGAGTGCACCAACGACAAGGGCGGTGATCGCAAGACCGTTGCTTGTGCCCCCCTGGCTGCTTGCGCCTCCAGAGGAGCTGACATTCGCCGAGGGCGCTCCCCCACTCTGCCCTGCCGGCGTCTGCCCCGGCGCGGGCCCCGCCTCTCCCCCAGCAACATCCTCGATCACGCCGCCCTTGGCGGTGACGTTGACCGTGGGCGCAGGGAATTCGGCGCTTGGCGGGCCGATCCAGTGGATGACCTTGCCGTTGCTGTAGTACTGGACAGTCTTGAACGCAAGCGACTGGCCGACGAGATCCGTCGGCATCGCGATCGAGAGCGGGAACTGGATGAACGTTCCGTTCTCAAGGCGTCCGAGCACTGAACGATCCCCTGTCCAGATGACTTGAGAGACCTCTTCATCGACGGGTCCTTCGTCGGTTTGGATCGGCGTTGCGGGTTTGACGATGACCTCTTTGACGCTCCATCCCGGCACGTTCTGCGTGTCGATCTCGGTGAACCCAGGTGGCACCTGCATGTCGACCTTGTACGCATAGGCGTGTTCCTGCTCGCCCGGCACCCGCACGTTAAGCGTCACGAATGCTCCCGCCGGAATCGTGTTGGGGTGCAGGCTGATGTGGGCCTGGGCAACCCCCGAGATGCTGAGCGTAGCCGTGGCGAGAAGCGCAGCGATGGTCCTCGGCCTCATGTGTCCTCCTAGTAGTGGTCTCATCCGATCGGAACCTCGATCGTCTTTGTGTACTCGTCGAATTCGGACACCCGGTCGGTGATCTGTAGCTGCCATGTGCCCCCGGGACTCAGCTCGGCCGAGCTCAGCACGTAGTGACCTGGACCGGCCAGATTTGCCTGTAGTGGCAGCGGACCGATTCCCTTCGCCGCTAGCTTTGCGGTGACAGTGAGTTCCTTGGTGGCGGTGAACTGTGCCCCCGTCTTCGCGTCGATCAAGTAGATGTGAGCCGTATTCAGCCCAACCCGCGCGGGTTCAACTGTCATCTCGAGCTCGGCCGGCCCGAGCGAGGTGGTGATCGAGAACGGCCCGTTGGCGATGTCAATCGGTGGGGGGTAGCTGATCAGCGCCGCCGTGACGCCGAACACCGCAAGCATCAGCGCGAGCTCGCCGCGCATCGTGCGTCGCGCCATCACGCCGCTGCGCCCCGGCGATCGAACGGCCTCCACGAGCCGCTGCAAAGCCGGGATCAAACGTTCGCGGTTGACCCAGCCGAGACCGATCAGCACCAGCAGCAGCACAACCTTCACGATCACGAGCGCTCCGTAGGTCGTATGGAGCAGCCCGTGGATGCTGCGCACGTCGATGTAGGCCTGGATGACGCCAGTGACGGCGATCGCGATCACACACGTGAGCGCGGCAGGTGAGAAGCGTGCGAGCGTCGCCAGCAGCAGCCGGCTGCGCTGGGGTCCCTCGAGCCGCCGGGTGGCGGCGGGCAGCGCAAACAGCAGGCAGGCGATCCCCCCAACCCACACGCTCGCGCCGAGCACGTGCACCACGTCAGCCGGGAAGAACACCCCTCTCGGGCCCTGAGTGCTCGCGTGGCCGCTGAGCGCGGGAGTGATCGCGAGATAGCCGACCCCGAGCGCCGCAAGAGCGATCGACGCACGTGAGGGATTGGGCCCGAGAGCGGCGCCGTCGGCGCCCAGCGTGGCGGGGCGCAGCACCGGGATAGCCTCGCGTCGGGAGAGTCGAGCTGCCAGTAGCAGCCCTCCGAGGCCAGCCCACACCAGCGCCCGTAGTCCCCACACCTCCCCGAAACGGCTTTTCATGGTGTCACTGACGATCGTGCCTTTTAGCGACGCCCACAGCGATACACCGGCGGCGCTTGCGCCCTGCAGCAGGATGCCGAGCACACTCACAACGATGCCGAGCAACACCGCTGTGAACAGCAACAGCTCCATACGTCGAGCGAAAGCCTGCGACGCGTCCCGCCAACCGGGCTCCGCACCGGCTGTTGCCGCAAGCGCAGGGAGCCATGCGAGCACGAGGAACGCCAAGCCACCGATGCCAAGCGCCAGCGAGAGATAGTCAAACGCGCGCACCAGCCCGAATGCCAGCTTCGTCGCCTCGCCACTCTGGTTGCGGCCGATCAACCCCGCCACCGTGAACTTCGGCGCGGCGCCAGCGTGGCCGATGTTGAACACGAGGCCGCCGTACACGATGTGAGTGTCGGCTGAGATCACCCGATAGGTGGCGGTGTAGGCGCCGTCCGGCAAACCCCCCTTCAGCCCGACGCCCATCCAATGCTGGTGACCTTCTGGATGGTTTACATCGAGGTTGTCGACCTCAACGCCTTGGGCGTTGTACACGCGCACCGCTCCGAGCGTCCCGCCAACCGCCTGATTGAACTCGAAGATCACCTTCGCGGGTTGCTTTGCGAGCGTCGCCTCGGATTGTGGTGAGGTCCCCAGGAGCTGCGCGTGGGCAAGCGCCGACGGCGCGCTTGCGAGCATCAGAGCGCCGGCAAGCGCAAGCAGGAAGGCAAGGCGAGCTCTCACCATGCTTCGCCACCTGCCGGGGGCACACCACCGCTCTGCTCGCGGCTTTCACCTGATGTCACAGAGTGCCCACGCCGTCGCCGCACCCACACGACGAATCCGATCGCGAACAGGAGGATCACGATGAATGCGACGATTGCAGCTGTAGGTGCTTTCGAGCTGTCGGGCGCCCAAAAGAGCTGTCCGTCAACCACGCCCTTCTGCGTACCCACCGCGATGGGCACACTCCAATTGAAGATCTTCGTGCGCTTACTCTTATTCGTTACCTGAGGCGGCGTCACGGGGCTCATCCAATGGATTCGATGGTCGTGCCATTCGAATTGACCGGTGCGATCCACCATCACCCACTTGGGCGGAAGGCTCGCGTTCGCCGACGCTGGCACCGTCACGTTGCCGTAGAAGTTCGTGTTCAGATACACCGCCGGCGAGCGCACGTTCTGTTCAGTCGCCCCGCTCGGCTGCACGCGCGCATAGGGCTCGCCCGAGTAGCCGTAGATCGTCACCGTCCTGCCCGTGTGATTGCGCACCACGAGCCGGTCAGCGAACTCGAGCACTTCGAGGCTCAGCCCAGACACTTTCGGAGTGATGGACGTTATTTCCGAGCGATAGTGAAAACTCGAACCCTGATCGTTGATCGGACTCTCACTCTCAGAGGTTGAGCTCTGCTGCGTGGCTGTGCTTGCAAGGGCGTTACCCGCCGGCGCCAGCACAAGGGCGCAGAGCAGGGCGAGAATCAAACGGCGTGACATGGATGCTCCTCGGAGCTTGAAGGGACGGGTAGAGCGGCAGGGCGGGCAGGGGCAATAGCCACATACCCATGCGCGAACGGACCGCTCGCGGCGATTTGCCACGCCCTTCCGGGGCGTTGCTCTAGTTCGCCGCGCCGAGCGCCGGCGGCGGGCGAACCGCCAGTGCGCGAGCAATCAACGACCCGCCGTGCGGGGCTGAGGCAAAGCGACGCTCGCCGTGGGGCATACTCGCGCGGGGTCTCGGCCAGCGCACATGTGTCGGGCCCGATAGGCCTGTGAGGATCCGCTCGCCCGGATAGCGGCGCATCAAGAGCGGCACGGCAAGCGCGAGCGCCGGCAGCAGGCACAGAGCGTTCGCGTCAAGTGCCACGAGCACAACCAGCCCGAGGGAGAGAACCGCAAGCGCGAGAATGGCAACGGCAAGCGACCCGCTGCTAGGACGCCTATCGAACGTCGGGAGGTGGTCCTCAGGGTTCATCCGAGCTGACACGTCTAGCCGAACACTACTCCTGCGTCCACACCGTGGCTGCACACCGATGGCTGCACACCGATGGCTGCACACCGATGGCTGCACACCATGGCTGCACACCGCGGCTGCACACCGCTTAGGTACCGACGGCAGAGAGCAGCCACAGCCCGAAGCTCGTGAACGCCACCATCACAGCCAGCATCCAGTACTGCGAGCGGATCGCCTCCTGCCCATCTCGATACATGCCGAGAGCACGGTCGTGGGCAAGCGCGAGCCCTCCCACATGACCGGCGATGAGCGCAGCTACCTGCACGTACCAAATTGCCGCAAAGGAGATGATCCCGTAGTCGATCTGATAGGCGCTAGTGCCAAACAGGTTGGCGCCGTTGCCGAGAGGGTCAGACGCTAGATAGCCGATCGCCTGACCCTGCCAGATCAGCAGCGAGAAGTAGTGGGCGAGCACGTAGGCGAAGCCGATCGGCACAAGCGTGTGGGCGAAGGAGTGACTCAGCTCGGTGGCGCCGAAGCGGGGGCTCACGCTGCGCACGCCGAGTATCCCGAGTCGGTAGACGCCTGCCACGAGCGCCACGCACAAGAGCAAGCCCACTGAGTAGGTGAGCTCAAACGCCGGTGTAAAGCTGAAGCCGAGATCAGTGAAGAGGCTCTGCAGGTTCGGCTCTCCTTTACGCCACACGCCGCCATTTGAGAAGCCGTCGAATGTGGTGGTGCCAATCACCGTGCACACGAGTGCCACCGTCCCAGGGCCGACCGGCATGTCGGGAAGGCCGCTCAGCAGCCTGCGCGAGTAGACGACCCCCTCCTTGTCCTGGCATAGCGCTGAGATGCGTGAGAGCAGGTTGAAATAGACGCCGAACCCATCCGCCCGCTGCTCCCACTCCTCAACGCCGAACAGCATCATTCCGGCGAGCATCACAAGAAAGTAGGCGAGCGACAGTGCGGCAAGCGTCGCAGGGTGGTCGCGATCCGCCGGCACATACACGAGCTCGAGCCACGCGAACCCGATCAGAGCAGCGACGGCGGGCCACACCCCGAGCTTTCGCGGGTAGCGCAGTGGCGCCCGCTCGAGCGCCCGTGGCGCCACGCGCCGCCCCACCCATCTGATCGCCCGCGCGCACGACAGCCACGGGTTGAATGCCCTGAAGAAGTCACCAAACAGCACGCTTGCAACCGGAACACCGATCCAGAACACCACATAGATGAAGGTCACTGAGAAGTTCGCGTTCGGCACCTGGGCTCCCGCAAAGCCGGCGTAAATCACGAGAACGAACAGCCCTATCCCAATAAAACTCGCCAACCGCGCAATCGCAGCAGGCATTCGGAACAGCCGCTTGCGATGCTCGCTCTGCAGTTGCGGATGCGTCCACAACGTCGACAGCGCCACGAAGGACACCACCAACACAATTGCGGCGGTCCAACTGAACAGCCACACAGGGATCGGCAGGTCGGCCTTGCCCACGATCCCGTGCGCCGAGGCGCCAGCGGGGAACAGCAGTGCCGCGATGCCAAGGCCGCCGAGCGTGTGCGGCAGCAGACGACGCGTGAGGAACATGCGCGCGCCAGTCTACGTCACGCGGACGCTCCGCCAGACCGGTTCGGGCTCAAGCCGCGCTGTGCGAGCAGTCGATCGCGCTCGCCGGTAGCTTGCAACGCCGAGGTAGCCCTACGTCGTAGGCTGGAGCTCTGGTGCAAGGCGTCCCGCTCGCAACATCAACCGCTTTCGAGGCGCTCACACAACTCGGGCCGCTCGCCGTCTTTGGCCTGCTCTATGCCCGGCGGGTAAGCACACTCGGTCGCCAAGGTCGGCCCGTGCCAGGCTGGCGCCAAGCCTCTTTCTACGGCGGTTTCATAACGATCGGCGCCGCACTCACCTCGCTCGGCAACGACAGCCAGGAACTGCTCACCGCGCACATGGTCGAGCACCTGCTGCTCGGCGACATCGCCGCCCTGCTGATCGTGCTCGGCCTTACCGGTCCCCTGATCGCCCCAATCCTGCGCATCAAGCTATTCGACCGCCTGCGCATCCTTGCCCACCCACTGATCGCCTTCCCTTTGTGGGCAATCGACCTGTATGTGTGGCACCTGCCCGTCTTCTACGAAGCCGCGCTGCGTCACTCAGGCGTGCACGCACTGGAGCACGCCATGTTCCTCGGATTCGGCATCAACATGTGGATGTGCCTGTTCGGGCCTCTGCCGATGCCGAGCTGGTTCGGCAACCTCGCGAAGCTCGGCTACATCGTCGCGGTGCGCCTCACCGGCACCGTGCTCGGCAACGTGTTCCTGTGGTCTGGCAGTGTGTTCTACCCGTTCTACACGCACGGCGACGCGGTCTGGCATGTCTCGCCAATCGCCGATCAGAACCTCGCCGGTGCAGTGATGATGGTCGAGGAGAGCATCCTCACCCTGTGCCTCTTCTGCTGGCTGTTCCTGCGTACCGCACGGCAGGGGGAGGAACGCCAAGACCTGCTCGACTTCGCGAGCTCCCACGGGTTGCAGTTGACCGAGGAGCGCGCCACACGGGCAGTCAGCGCCGGGCGGGGCGCTGAGCTGCGCCGGCGCTTGGAACAGGGCGAAACCCCGCTTGCAACCTTCGCCTCACTCGATCCTGACGATGCGCAGGCCGAGCTTCCTTCGCTTAAGTCCCACAGTGGCCCTTAGCCAGCCTTGATACTCAGCTGGAGGCGAGCAACGGCGCGTCGTGCACGATTTCCTGAGGGGTGAAGTTCGCCGCATACAGCGTCGTGACCTTCCCCTGAGCGCTCACCCCATACACCAGCCCGTCGTGATTAACCAGCTGCGGCTGTTCGGCATCCTGCTTGGCGCCAACGCCCCAGGCCTTCCATACCCGAGCCAATTCATTCGCCGAACCAATCAGATACTTCATCCGCCCCGTCATCCCGTGACGCTGCAAAAATACGGAGACCGCCTTGGGAGTATCGCCGCGCGGGTCCACTGATACTGCAATCACCTGCACCTTGGAGGCCTTTGCGGGTCCCATTGCGTTCAATGCCACACCCAGATTCGACGCGATGATCGGGCACACGTCGGGGCATTTGGTGTAAAGGAACGTCAACAACACCGCCTTGCCCTTGTACTGGTCGATGTTGATCCGTTCGCCCTTGTAGTTGCGCAGCGAGAGCGGGGGCGCAGTCTCGGCGGGTATGGCTTCCGAGCCTCTGTACTTCGACGACGCCACGCTATGCAGGTTGCCTGAGCTTGGATGCGAGCTGGTGACGCCACCGCCACTACTCAACAGCGCCACGCCACCTGCAATCACAAGGATTACGACAAGCGCAAGCACTACGTGCAGGCTCAGGCCACCCCTCGACGGTGGCTCAGAGGGCTCAGTTGGAGGCGAGGGACGCACCGACATAGCAGCTCGAAACTAGCACCACCGCCGGCCGCTGAGAGCCGATTCGAAGAGCAGAGGGTGGATTTGCCGGGACAGACAACCCAACGCACAGAGGCATCGCATCCGATATTGATCTCACCTCCCTTCAGACGCATTTTCGCACGATCCCTTCCCGCAAAGCGGCATGGCTAGAGTCATTGGCTTGCGGCTTTCCCTCACCTCATCTCCCCAAATAGGCGCCTCCCACCCGAGTCGCTACAAGTGGATCGCCCTGTCGAACACGACCTTGGCGGTGTTGCTGGCGACGCTCGACGCC
>JBAPMC010000245.1:0-1719 GCA_049278415.1 Solirubrobacteraceae bacterium | reverse complement strand
AATTTATGCTGAAGCGCATAGGACTGCTCCACGTAGCCAACCGCGCCGGTTGTCTGCTGGACAGCGCCGGCCACGCCAGCGTTGCCCTTGGCGCCGGTGCCCGTGGGCCACTGCACATCCTTGCCTTCGCCTACCTTGCTCTTCCATTCGGGATCAACCGAGGCCAGGAAGCCGGTGAAGCCAGAGGTCGTGCCGGAGGAGTCCGAGCGGTGGACCACGGTGATCGGAGTGCTCGGCAGCGACACGCCTGGGTTGAGCGCGGCGATCTCGGCGTCATTCCAGGTCTTGACCTTGCCGAGGAAGATGTCGGCGATTGTCGTGCCGTCGAGCTTCAATCCGCTCTGTACGCCCGGCAGGTTGTAGGAGACGGTGATCGCGCCCAGGAACATTGGGATCTGCTGGACAGGACCGACCTTTTCAAGCGTCGCGAAGTCGGCTGGCTTCAAAGGTGGGTCGCTTGCGCCGAAGTCGACGGTCTTGCCCTCGAGCGCCGTGATGCCCGCGCCGGAGCCAACGGCCTGGTAGTTGACGGTCAGACCCGAGATGCCCGAGCCCCATTGCTGATAGACCGGGGCGGCAAATGTCGAGCCGGCGCCGGAGATGGTCGCAGACGTTGAACTCGTAGAGCTCGTGGAGCTGGATTTGCCACACGCGCCGATCGTCAGCGCGAGCAGCGCGCAACTCGCGAGCGCGCCGATCTTGTTCTTGTTCACAACTTCTCCTCTGACTGGATTTTTGGACGGCGAGAAGTGCGTGTCGCTCCCCGCGCCGGCTCAGTGCACGCTCAGTCTCTTCAATCACCTGGGCGCTCGTTGTGAACATCTCGTGAAGGATCAGTCGGCTGACCCCAGGGCTGTGGATGGAAGCGATAGCCAAATCCGGGGTGCGTATGGATGAAGCGCCGGTCGGGCATCGCCTCCTCGAGCTTGCCACGCAACTTACTCACATACACATCGACTGAGCGGTCCCCAAGACGGAGCTCGCCACCCCATACCGCTGCGTAGAGCTCCTCGCGTGTCACGATTGCTCCAGCCCTGCGCGCAAGGGCGACGAGCAGCTCGAACTCACGCACAGAGAGTGTGAGGGCGCGACCGGTGGCGAGCACAAGGCCCTCACCGAGCCTGATCTCGAGCTCGCCTGCATGCAGGGTGCTGGTGCTGTCTTGTTGCACGGCCACCGCTGTGTAGCGTGCCGTTGAAGTGCATGTAAAGGCGTTGCGAACTCGTGATCGACTCGTGAAGAAGTCGTGAAGCGCACGACATCGGCTCGACGGTGCCCATACGCTTGCCGGATGGGCTTTTTGCGTCGCTCTGCCGACCCGATCCTCGTCACGCTCGTGGAGAACGCTGGCAGCAACATCCTGCGCTCTGGCCTACTGCTGCGCGAGCAGCTCGCCGAGCTGCCCGAGCGCTCCGGCCTCGCAGAAGAACTGAAGTCCATCGAGCAGGAGGGCGACCGCATAACCCACGACATCATCAACCGGCTCAACGGCGGCGGACGACGGCTACGTCTGCCGTTCGATGCGGGCGACGGCTACGCGCTTGCCACGGCGCTCGACGACGTCATCGATCACACCGAGCAAACGGCCGCTTTGCTTCATCTGTACGGCGTGGAGGCGCCGATGGAGCAGGCCGTCGAGCTCGCCGACGTGCTCGTCGGAGCCGACGAGCAGATCGTCAAGGCGCTGGAGCGACTCGGCACGGGAGCTGAGCCGGGACC
>JBAPMC010000244.1:0-4851 GCA_049278415.1 Solirubrobacteraceae bacterium | reverse complement strand
GAAAACCTGTCCTCGCAGAACGGTGAACCAGCCGACCAGCCCGCAGGCGAGCGCGACGAATGTGCCCGCCAGATAGGCGTTGCGGACGAATTCGTGCGCGAGCATCAAGCCACCACCGGCGGCGATGGTGTGGGCGCTTCAGCGCCATGACCGCCGCCCGCGCGCTGGCGCAGGCGCGCGGTTAGATGGCGTGCGATTTGCGCGAGCGCATACAGGCCAAATGCGAAAGAGGTGACGAAGAAGCCAAGCGGGTAGACCGAGAAGTAGGAGACGCCCAGCCCCAACCACGTTACGAACAGCGCGAACACAACGCTCAGCAGGAGGCTCAGCCCTGGACGCGGCGTGAGCGCCTGCGCTGCAGCTGGCGGCGCCACCAGCAACGCGAACACGAGCAGCGCGCCCGTGATCTGACTCGTGGCGGCTACCGCCAGAGCGAGTATCAACAGGAAGCCGATGTCGAGCGCGCGCACCGGAACGCCGCGGGCTCGCGCCACCTCCGGGTCAAGCGAGGCAAGCAGCAGCGGCCGCCCGAGGACAGCGAGCGCCGCGAGCACGACGACAGCAACGATCAGCAGCGTCAGCACCTGATTGCGATCAATCCCCAGGAACGTGCCGAACAGCAGTGTCTCGAGTTGTTCGAGCACGCCGCTGTAGAGGCTCAGGAAGAGGAAGCCAAGCGCCAACCCTGCCACCTGCACGACCCCGATCGCAGCCGACTCGCCGCTGCGCCCCCGTGTTCTCGAGCCGCCCGAGCGTCCAATTGCAAGTGCCGCTACCCCGCACGCCAAGTAGTAGCCGAGCGCAGTTGGCAATCCTGCCAAAGCGGCGCCCGCGGCGCCCGGGAAGGACATCACCGCGACCGTGTGCCCGGCGAAGCTCTGGCGGCGCAGCACCATGTACCAGCCCACTACGCCTGCCATCACAGCCACGATCGTGCCTGCCTGTAGGGCGTTCACCATGAACTGGTAGTCGAGCAGCTCGCGCACGTCGTACACGAGGTTCCAGGAGAGCGTGGGATCACTCATCAATCGTGGCGGTGGCTGTGGATGTGTGGCGCCTCGGGCTGGCCAACTACCACCAGCCGTCCATCGCGAGCGCGCAGCACCTCGATCGGCACCCCATATAGCTCGCTCAGCTTCGGCCCGGTGATGACGCTGTCGACCGGCCCTTGCAGCGCCTTGCCGCCCGCCAGGTAGATCACTTGATCGAGATATGGCAGCAGTGGGTTGACGTCGTGGGCCACCAGCAGCACGGCCACGTTCTCGGTTCGGCAGATGCGCTGCACGAGCGCTGTTACAGCCGCCTGGTTGGGCAGGTCGAGGCTGTCGAGCGGCTCGTCGAGCATCAGGATGCGTGGACGGCGCACGAGCGCCTGGGCGATCAGGATGCGCTGCTGCTCGCCGCCTGAGAGCTCGCCGAGCGTGCGCTCGGCGTAAGCGCTTGCGCCAACCAGCTCGAGCGCCTCTTCAACGCGAACCCTCGCCCGCCGCCCTGCCGCGCGGCGGGGTCCGATCGGAAGCGCCACCCCCCAACTCGCCCCGTCCAGGCCGAGCCGCACGAGATCCACGCCACGGATCGGCAGCGAGGAGTCAAAGCCGTGGCGTTGGGGCAGGTAGCCGATCTGGCGGTTGGCGCCGCCGGGCGGGCCTCCCAACACGCTGATCGTGCCAGGCGCCGTCTCTACGAGCCCGAGAATCGCCTTCAGGAGCGTCGACTTGCCGCTGCCGTTTGAGCCGAGCACCGCCACGAACTCGCCCGAGCGCACGACGAGCTCGACGCCGCTCCATACCTCGCGACCCCCCATGCTCGCGCGAGCGTTGCGAAGCTCGATCGCGCCAGAAGCTGATCGCGGTGTTCGTGGCGGAGCGGCAGGGCTCGATGCGATCGCACCGTCCTCGGGCGGGTTCGAGCGGGCCGGCGTGTCCATCTCGCTCACCGCCCCGTGGCTTCGTGCAGCGCGTTGCCCAGGCGTTTGAGCTCGGTGACTTGCCACTGCTCGAAGCTGGCGGAGGCAGGCGAGAGGGTCTCGGTGACCGTGGCAATTGGGATGTGGGCGCTGCGGGCCAGTTCGTTCACGCGCTGCACGTCAGGCGTGACGTTCTGGCTGTTGAAGACCCAGACCTTGATCTCACGATTCGACGCTTGCCGGTCGACGGTCTGCTTGTCCTGCGCAGTAACTTCGCTGCCCTCGGCGATCGCCTTGGCAAAGCTGTAGGGCGTGAGCAGCTTCAGCCCGAGCGCTTCGCCGAGCGGCTGGAAGATGCTCTCGCTGTAGCCAACCGGAACGCCCGCGTAGCGCGTGCGGATCTCCTCGATCAGCGCGTTGTAGCGAGCCAAGCCCACAGTTTCGAAGGTCTTCTTCTGCTGGGCGAAGTAGGCGGCGTCTTCCGGTCGCAATCTGTCGTAGTCGGCGACGATCTGCTCGAGCACCGCGTGAACGTGGGCGGGCGAGTACCACTGGTGTGGGTTGTCTCCCTGTTTGAGAACGAGCAGACTCCCCACGTCGAGCACCGTCCGTCCGGCTGCGGGGCTGGCGGCCAGCAGGTGCGATGCCCATTGGTCATAGCCGACGCCATTGACGATCGCAAGCTCGGCGCCCGCCATCGTGCGTGCGTCCGCCGCCGTCGGCTCATAGCTGTGCGGGTCGGTGTCGGGATTGACGATGATGCTCTGCGCTTGGACCTTCTCTCCCCCGAGCTGTGCAGCGATGCTTCCCCAGAAGTTCTCAGCGGCGACTACCCGCAGACGCCCCCCCGCTCCACTTGTGGGGCCTGCTGATCCACAACCGAGAACTAGTAGAGCGCCGCAGAGGGCAGCGCTGACCGTCAAGGCCAGCACTGCAAGGCTCCTCATCCGTCTCATCACGGCGGGAACCTATCATAAGACTGAGTCTTATTCTTAGGCGGCGGGGCTCTCTCCTGAGGGTGGCGGACCCTCATCTGCTGCGGCGCGACGACGACCGACCAGCAGCACAACCAGCACGATCAGGATCACGATGATCAGGATGCCACCGGCGATGTAGCGCAGTTTGTGGTGCACGGCGGCGGTTTTCTTGGTCTGAAGCTGGGCTATCTTCACGCGGGCATTGGCTGCTTGCGCCTGCGCCACGAGCCTGGTCTGCTGCGATGCGGGATAGACGACCGTCATGTGGCCGCCATTGTTCAAGGAGATGTGCAGGTGGCCTGTTCCAGCCCCGGTGTGGAATGTCAGTGCATGCACTTGGCCGTGGTGCAGCTGGCCTTCATAGGCTTGCAGGCTCTCCTTTTCAAAGTGGATGGTTGCGGCGCCGGCGGGCACAGCCAACGCTGTGGCGGCAAGCGCCAGGCACACGGTTAGGAGCCCTGCGTTCAATCGTCTACTGGATCTGTTCATGGCCCGCACCCTAGCGTTCACCTCCGACGCGTGCGCCATCGAACGCGCTCGGAATCGCTCAATGAGCTGCATTGCTGACATCGCTCGGGCGCGACGCCTTCGACTGTCACCGCCTATCAGCGGCTAGACGCGCCCGGTGTCATGACGGTAGGCGCGGCGCGCCAGCGCGACCAGCACCACAGTCCAGGCGACGATCACAATCCATGCCTTGGCGCCCCACGGATGCGCGCCAAGCGCGATATGGCTTGCCTGCACGAGCCAATAGGAGGGCAGCAGCTGGCCGACGTCATAGAGGAAGCCGTGTGTGGGGATCGGAAACCATGTCCCCCCGAGGAACGCCAGCAGTGCGACTCCGCCGCCCATCGCTGGCCCGATCGAGTCGGGGGTAAGCATGTGACCGATGGTTATTCCAAGAGCGGCGAACGGCACCAGGCAAATCAGGATCAACAAGGTCATCTTCACCCAGTCTCCAACCGGCATGCTGACCCCGAGCGCCAAGCCCGACGCGTACAGCACGGCCATCGTCAACAGCGCCGTCAGATAGGAGGTCAGCACCTTCGCCCGGAAATATGCGCGCGCTGAGAGCGGGCTTATGCGCAATTGACGGTTCCAGCCGACCGCCCGCTCAGCCGAGATGCGCGCCCCACAAGAGAGCATCGAGCTCATCGTCCCGAACGCCACCATCCCGACCATGAAATAGAGCGGGGCTGAGATGCCCGTTCCACCCAGGTCCTGCACGTTGCGATTAGGCCCTGCAATCAGGAAGAACAGGACTAGCGGGAAGCCAAGTGAGAGGATGAAGAAGCGCCGGTTGCGAATCGTGCGCAACAGCTCATAGCGGGTGTAGGGCAGCACGTTCATCCTCCACCCTCCTCAGCGGCCACGACCCGTGCGAGCGTGCTCCTACGGGCAGTTGCGACCCAGCCTGCGCGCGCTGCGCTCACCTCGCCACCTCTTGCAACTCCACTGCAGGGGCCGGCGGAGCGTCGCCCCCGGTCAACTGCAAGAACGCCTCCTCCAGCCCGGCCGCCACGATCTCGATGTCGCGGGCGTCGCGGTGGGCTTCGAGCAGGCCGCGGATGGCCGCGTCGGAGTCCGCGCAGCTCAACACGACCGCCTCGCCGCGGCGCTCTGCTGCAGTGACACCGGGCAGCAGTTGCAGCGCATCCAGGTCCGCTCCCGGGAGCGTTGCGCGAATCGTGCGCGAGCCCACCATCGCCTTGATCTCGTTCGTAGGCCCATCGGCGACTACTTGGCCGTGAGCCATGAGCACCGCCTGATCCGCGTAGGCGTCGGCCTCCTCCAGGTAGTGGGTTGCGAACAGAATCGTCCTGCCCTGCGCGGCCAGCCCGCGCATCGTGGTCCAGAAGGAGTGGCGACCCTCGACGTCCATCGCAACCGTCGGCTCGTCGAGGACGAGCAGCTTGGGGTTGCTGACGAGCGCCACTGCGAAGCGCACCCGTTGGGTCTGTCCGCCGG
>JBAPMC010000243.1:0-4127 GCA_049278415.1 Solirubrobacteraceae bacterium | reverse complement strand
GGGAAGAGATATGGGTCTGCGTGCGGCAGCGCGAAGCGGATCACCAGGTGGGCGGCCAGGCAACGTCCCAGGAACAGCAGACCGTAGGTCAGCGACAGGCTCGAAGCGTGGTTGAGCGTGACGTTCGTGGAGGCGTTCGGCGAGATGTTCTCCGCTTGGATGAAGATCGCCGTGAAACCGGCGGTGACCAATAGCGCAGCCGGAATCAGACCAAGCAGCTCGCGATTACGGGGCCCCAGCACAAGCCGAGCGTATCGGGATGCGCGGCGCGGCAATGCCGCTTAACGCACCTGTGCAACGTCTCACGCCGAGAGGTGCGCGTCAGGCTCAGCTGGCGCACAACGGCCGATCCTCCCGCTAGGCTTGGTCCAGGGCGGTCTGCGCTTTATGGCGCCTGCCGCGATCTCACATATGAGCGTTCCTCCCGCGACACCACTCGACGACGAGCGCCCGCCCTCCCTGGCACGCGGCATGTGGGCGCGCTTCGCAATCGCGGGTGTCCTGATCCTGTTGCTGAGCGGAGCAGCCACGGCGACGTTCGCGCTGAACAAGCTCAACCACATCGCCCACGAGGTGTTCCCACGCGGCAGCCAGATCCACGTCGCCAAAGGCGTGGTTGAAACCGCCTACAGCGGCGAACCGCAGACATTCCTGATCA
This sequence comes from Solirubrobacteraceae bacterium, assembly GCA_049278415.1. Taxonomy (GTDB): domain Bacteria; phylum Actinomycetota; class Thermoleophilia; order Solirubrobacterales; family Solirubrobacteraceae; genus Palsa-744. The sequence goes on along the minus strand of JBAPMC010000243.1, from coordinate 3,469 downwards.
TCGGCTCGGACAGGCGAGCCGGGTCCAAAGACGCATTCGACCGCAACAATCCGCCACACAGCGACACGTTGCTGCTCGTGCATCTGGATCCGCAAGCAGGACAGACCTCGGTGCTGTCGGTGCCAAGGGACCTGCTTGTGACCATTACAACCAAATCAGGACATGTCTATTACCCGCGCAAGGTGAACGCGGCCTACACCATCGGAAGCCAGGAAGGCGGCACCGATCGTGGCGCCGAACTCACGGCGGAGACGATCGAGCACTTGCTTCACGTAAAGCTCAACGGTGTCATCGACGTCACGTTCAAGGGCTTCATCGGCGTAGTGGACACGCTTGGGTGCGTTTACGTGAACGTGGATCACCGCTACTTCAACGAACCCAACGGCAGCCCGGAAACGAACTACTCCGCGATCAACCTGCAACCGGGCTACCAGAAGCTCTGCTACGAGAAAGCGCTCAGCTACGTGCGCTACCGCCATGGCGACTCGGACTTCGTGAGGGTGGCGCGCCAACAGGACTTCATTCGCGAGCTGCGCGCCCAGGTGCCGGTGGGCAACCTGATCGGCGAGATCGACACGGTGTCAAAGGCCGTCGGGAAGGCGGTCACGAGCACGTTCCACTCCTCCGCGAGCCAGCTGATCGAACTTGGAAAGCTCGCGGCTTTCTCTCAGCAGAAACCGTTGCGCCAAGTCAAGTTCCAGGCTGAAAACGTGAACGCCATGATCAGCGGGGAAAGCTACGTGACGTCCTCCACCACGCTCATCAAAGCAACGGTCAGAGACTTCCTGCACGGCCACGAACAGCTGAAGCTTCCTTCCTCCCACTCCTCCCACTCTCACCACGGCGCCCAGAGCTCCTCAAACGCCGCTCTAGGCCTGTACGCGGTGTCGGCGTCCGGCAAGGCGATGGCGCTCACCGCGGCTCCTGGCGTGCCCTTCCCGGTTGAGTACCCCTCTGTGCAGACGGGCCCGGCGACACCGCAAGAGGTGCACGTCTACACGCTCGAAGACCAGCACAAGCACGTACATCACGCCTACGTGGCTGTGTGGCAGCAGAACGGGCTGGGCGGCTACTACGACGTGGAGGGTATGGACTGGGTCAACATCCCGCTGTTCGCCCACGCTCGCGTGCAGAAAATCGGCGGGCGCTCCTATTTGCTCGTTGACGACGGCTCGCACATCCATGACATCGGCTGGCGAGTCGGGAAAGTGATCTACTGGGTTAGCAACACGCTGCTAGAGGATCTCTCAAACGCACAGATAATCGCGATCGCTCGAGCCACTCGGACACTACACTGACAGCTGCGCAAACGCCTGCGCTAAAGATCCGCACCGCAGCACGAGCGCTGCAGTCAGTCACGCTGACACCGCCGAAGAGGAAAGCCTCGTCAGCCTGCCGTCGCCGTGCGGGCCCCATCGAGCGCGGCGTTCACGAGCGCGTCCGCGTCTGCGTTCTGAGCACGGGGGACCGTGCGGATCTTCCATGCCGCAAACCCGCGCAGTGCGGTCATTGCCTCGCGGTGCAAGGGTCGCATAGCCGCATGCTTGACCTTGTAGAGGCCGCGAATCTGCTTTGCGATCAGCTCAGAGTCGTTCACAACCTCCACTTCAGTGGCTCCAAGCGCACGTGCGCGGGCCAAGCCAAGCAGCAGCGCCCGGTACTCGGCGACATTGTTGGTGACCGTCCCAAGCAGCTCAGAGGCCTCGTCAAGAATCTCACCGGCGGGCGTTGAGACGACGCTTGCGGCGGCGGCCGGCCCGGGGTTGCCACGCGAGCCACCGTCGACGTGGACGAGCACCTTCACGGTCGCTGAGCCTGGCGTCCTGCGAGCATCACTCGAGCGTTGGTCACTACTGCTAGCCGTCGACGAGCGGAGGCAGATCTCCCGGGACGCGTGCGCGGCGGCGATCGCGGATCACGCGGCGTTGCAGCTCGCTCTCAGTTGGACGAGAGCCGCGCGCGCGGCGATCCGCCTCGCGGCGATCGATGATTACCGTCACGTTGTCGTCGTTCTCGTAGCGCTCTACGAGCTTGGAGTAGAGCTCATCGGTCAAGGGCTTGGGCACCACGCAATAGATCATCGTGGCTAGATCGTACTGTGCGCAGCACGCGCAGCCAATCCCGGCAGCGCTTCTTGCGAGTTGCGAGCCTTACTTAGGCGAGAAGCGCAGCCAGCTCGCCGCGCTCGTCAGCGGCCGCGTTTGCGAGCCGATCCTCATCCGGGAGCTCGTCAAGCTCCATGCCTTGTGCGACGAGTTGCGACCCAGCGGCCTCGTCACCGAGGTCGACCTCATAGCGGTACCAGCACAGCTCCCACGCCACCACGATCGCAACCGTGCTGCCGGACTCCTCGAGCGGGCGCACCGTGACCGCGGGAGCGCCGAGCGAACGGGCTACGCCCGCCACACGCCGCGGTTGCTCACCTGCGTTGAAAACCTCGAGTGCCCGTGCGACCTTTAGCTCCCCGCTCGTGACGGCTGTGTTAGCCCGCTGCCCGGCGCGCACCGGCGCCGACTGCCCCGCGTCGCGACCGTCGGCCACAAGTCCCGCTTCAGCAGTGCTGTGGGCCTCTGTACTCCACTCGCCCTCGCCGTGCTCTCCCGCTTGGACGGAGTCGACGTACAACTCACGCTCATAACGCTCCGAGGGCTCGATTGAGCCACCGTCGAGAAACTCATACAGTCCGTCCTCCGGCAGCTCGCCATCCTCCGCTCCCCCACCAAGGCCCGTGGCGGGCCGACTGTCGCGATGTAGCGGGCGCTGGGCAGGCTCACGTAACTGGCGTAGCCGTCCAAGCAGCGAGCCGGCGCGTCGCGCTCGGGTGGGACGAACGCCTGAGGCATGATTGTCGGCCTCACGCAGCCAGCCCTCGGCGGCGGCTCTTGGGACGCACAGCTCGCATACCGTGCGACGCTGTCCCCCCGCGAGGAACACGTCGGGACTCTCCCCTCGCAGCAGGCGCCTGCCACACACGTCGCAGGCGACCACCGGGTGCGACGTGACGATTGCGCGGGTAGCCATCGGCCCACCAGAGTAGCCGGACGGGCGCAACGGCGCTCCGCGCTCTGACTCAAACATGGGCGGTGACTGGCTTTACTAACGGGCAGCTAGTCGAAGGAGCCGTCTTGCATGCGCCCGCGCAGGCGCAACACCGCCTTGGTGTGCAACTGGGAGATGCGCGACTCGGTGACACCCAGGACCTCGCCGATCTCGCGGAGAGTCAGGTTCTCGTAGTAGTAGAGAGCGATCACCAGCTTCTCGCGCTCGGGCAACGAGGCTATGGAGTCGGCGATGCGGTCCTTCAAGTCTCCAACGTCAAGTGCGCGCGAGGGGTCAGGCGCGTTGGGGTCCTCGATCGTGTCCATCAGCGACACCTGGTCGCCGCTCGAGTCAGAGACGCTCCACAGCTCGTCAAGCGCCGCCACCGAGGAGTGGGAGATCGCAAGCAGCGATTCGTGGAACTCGGGGA
>JBAPMC010000242.1:0-2620 GCA_049278415.1 Solirubrobacteraceae bacterium | reverse complement strand
GGATAGAAGCGAATCAGTGGGCTGAAGCACGCGACAGCCATCCTCGCGCGCGCTACGGTTTGGTTGGTGAGCAGCCGCCGGACAATCGCACTCCTAGTCACGCTCGACGGCCGTCGAGTCGAGAGCGAGACGGTCTGCATGTGGGCAGGGGCCCACGTGCTCGCGGTCGCTACCACGCTGCCCGATCCTGGGCTCGCGCTTGAGCTTCACTCCGTCTTCATCGGTCACGCGGGCGTGCCGACTTGCGTGACCCACCTCACGCTGGGACCCGTAGACCATGAGCCGACGATCGTCCCCGTCGAGCATGAGCACGCCAGCCTCGACCCGATGCTCAAGGCACGGTCATGCGTCTACGAGCACACGGAGATATTGCTCGAGACCCTCAAGGGCTTGGATTACGAGGTCAGAATCGACGTGCCCGATGACGCCTTCGAGGAGCTGGAGCGCATCGAGAGCTGAGCGCCGCGCCGGTTCGATCGGGACCGGGCTTCTCTTTCAACCGTTCACGTGTTCCGCGCGGAGCTTGACCCCTCCAATGGTCGCACGCTGCGCGTGCGGGTTGGTCGGGATCGGCTCCGCACCGGGCGGGGTCGCCTATCGAGGGGAAGCGCGATGGCAATCCACCCCAGCTGGCCTTCACAGATACGCCCAGCCTACGCTGGCATCGGCTCGCGCAAGACACCGTCGGGCGTGCTCGACCTCATGGCTCGGGCTGCGTCACGGCTTGCCACTGAGGGCTGGGTTCTGCGTACTGGTATGGCCGGTGGTGCCGACCAGGCGTTCTACCGGGGCATCCGCGCCCACGGTCCAGGTGAGCTCTACCTGCCGTGGCCCAGCTTCGAGGCTGACGCTCGCTCAACCGCCGCTGCCGCTGAGCAGTTCGTGCTCTGTCAGCCGTCCCCGGCGGCCTACGAGCTCGCCGCGCGGTTTCATCCAGCATGGTCGCGACTGACACAGGCCTATACAGCCCGTGCAGCGAGAGCAGATGCCCTCACGCTGTGAGAACTGTCGCGAGTCGTTCATCGCTCACGGCTACTTTCTCGAGGACTGTTCCGCCGATGCGCAGGAGCTCTCCCAGGAGGTGCTCGACACCAGGGGCGGCCTGCAAGTCGCGGGAGGAGGGCAATGAGCACGATTACGTCACCAACCCTGACGATCGCCTGCACCGGCGAGCGTGTGAGAGTAGACCCCAAGCAGATCACCGAGAATCTGCTTGTGCCGAACCTGGGGCGAGATGACCCGCTGGCAGCCGACGACCAGCCCGGGAAGGTCAGCGCAGAACTGTTTACCGAGGCTGAGTCGGCAAAGGCCGTCCTCATACTCGATGGCCTCATCGTGGACTGTTACGGCGACGACGACGGGGACGGCGGCGGCTTCATCCTGGTGGCATATCCGGCGGCAGATCGCCGTGCTGGTGTGACCTGTGGATGGCGGGACGCCAAGAACCTCGCAAGGAACAGCGGTGACGATCGCGACGACAACGATCCGGTCGTCGTCAAGGAAGCCCTGGAGTTCATGGCCGCCGAGATCAACTCGGCGCTGAACGCGAAGTACAAAGGGAATAGGTAAACACGGTGAGCATCGTCCCGGCTGCGGGCCGGCTGACCTTTTTGCCTAGCGGCGCTTTTCGGCCTCTAACACGAGGGTCCTATCACACCCCTCCCTGAGAGATCGGCTTACGCCTTCAAGCAATTGAGAGTCTCCCCCTGCGGGGAGCACTGATTTCACATTATCAATTGCTTGACTCTCCTTCCGGGGCGTGATGCGCAGAGAGCAAGTTCGCAAGCTCACAACCACAGGAGGAACAGCACGCAATGAGCTCTCACGCATCGACAATCAGCGCAGCGACCCCCAAGCAGCTTTCCTACATCAAGTCCCTCGCGTTGCAGACCGGGACGACTTTCACCCATCCGCAGACAGCGAGACAGGCGAGCCGTGAAATCCAGCGACTGAAGGGACTGAAGTCAAGCCGAGGCGTCTACCTAGAAGTCCACAGGGAGCTGCTGGACCCGATCGAGCAGCCCTACGCGACCGAGCAGAAGCCCGGTGAGACCATCGGCTACGGGTCAAGCGCCAGGCGTGGAGACACCCCGGCCCCGCGAAGCTCAGCTCCGGCCCCGCGGGGAGCGGAGGGCGAGCCGGTGGAGCTCGGGCGCTATGAGACCAGGACGGGAGAAAGGCGAGCGCTCTACGGCATCCGTGTCGAGGGCAAGCCGCGGATCATTGACGCCGCCGCCGAGGGCCGGGGGCGCATCTACACGGTCGAGCAGGACCTGTGCGAGAAAGGCGGTGGCAGCGAAGTCAAGGGGATTGTCGCCAACTACATCGCCGATGCTGAGCAGCTTGGTCGAATCCCGATGGCAAAGACACCTCGAAGCGAGCGCGAGCCGGTCGCGGCGGGTGCTTAGGACAGTCGCAACGGTAACTGGACCCTCATGGGGCGTTCCACTGTGCGGGGGCCGTCGCCCTCCGCATGGTGGCACGCCCTGCGGGCGTGCCGGGGGTCGGGCTCGGCGGCCCCGCACCCGGCGGGACCGAATCCTGATCGGAGGGTCCACGATGGGCGACAATCCCGAGGTGCTTCTCCTCGTCGGCGGGGAGCACGAGAACAATTCGCTTG
>JBAPMC010000241.1:0-6292 GCA_049278415.1 Solirubrobacteraceae bacterium | reverse complement strand
CCCAATACAACCCCTTCCTCTACCCGGCCGCCGCCCTGCAACGGCGCAACGAGGTGCTCGGCAAGATGGCCGAACTGCACTACATCACCCATGCCCAAGCAGCCACGGCTCGGGCCGCGCCGCTTGGCGTGAGGCACGGCAACTACTACACGCGCCGCCAGGAGAGCTTCTTCTTCGAATACGTACGCAAACAGCTCGTCAAGCGCTACGGCCTGAACACCGTCGAGCAGGGCGGCTTGAAGGTTTACACGACGATCAACCTGAACATGCAGCGTCAGGCGCGAAACGCGATCGCGCACGTGCTCGACGAGCCGGGCGACCCAGCCTCGGCGATCGTCACCATCGACCCACACAACGGCTATATCGATGCGATGGCGGAGTCAGAGGGCTACGACCAGTCTCAGTACAACCTTGCCTCTCAAGGCCATCGTCAGCCCGGATCGACCTTCAAGGCGATCGTGCTCGCCGACGCGCTCTCACGCGGAGTGGACCCGAACAGCACCTACTACACATCGCACACCCTCTCGCCCGGCTGGCTTCAGGGCTATCCAACCTATGAAGTGAAAACATTCGAGAACACCTCCTCGGGCAAATCGATCAACCTCGTCGCGGCGACGCTCGCCTCCGACAACACCGTCTATGCGCAGCTCGCGGCCGACCTCGGGGAGGAAACAGTCACGCAGATGGCCTACAAGCTCGGCGTGCGAGAGCACCTGCACAGTTATCCCGCCGAGGCGCTCGGCGGCTTGACCGTCGGTGTGAGTCCTCTGGAAATGGCTGATGTGTACGCGACGTTCGCGGATGGCGGCTGGCGAAACACGCCGATTGCGATCACGAAGGTTGTGTTCCCCGATGGTCATACCGACACCAAGTGGGGCAAGCCTCACCGAGTGAAGGTGCTCTCAGACGGGGTGACCGCCGAGGAGACTGAAATCCTCCACCAGAACGTGCTCGGTGGGACCGCGGGACGCTCGGCGATCAACTGTCCTACGGCAGCCAAGACCGGCACGACGAGCAACCTCGTGGATGCGTGGCTGGATGGCTACATGCCCAACTACTCCACCTCCGTGTGGATGGGCTATCCAAACAAACTCGTGCCGATGACCGATGTCCACGGGGAGCCCCAGCAGGGGGGATATCTCCCCGCAGAAATCTGGCATGCCTACATGGCGGCAGTCACCGAAGGTCAATCGTGTGTGCCGTTCCCCTCGGCCACTGAGCCGATCTCCTACCAGCCATTCTTCGGCAAGTTCGCGACAACCGGCCAGTCGTCGAACAGCGAATCCTCAGAAGGTAAAGAAAGCAGCGAAACCAAAGTCAACAAAAAAAGCACACCGAGCGAACATCACTCCCCGACAGCCGAACAGCCCTCGGAACACGGAAACAGTGAAAGCGGCCAGGATCAGCCTGCCCAACGTGCACGCGAACCAGTTGAACCGGCCCCCACACCCGCTGCTAAAGCCCCAGTGCCACCCGTCGGAGGGACGGGCGGAGCCGAACCGCCGAAACACTGATGTCCCGGCGCTGATAGTTTGACGGTGCACACTTCAACACAGGGTCGCCGCTGGGAGCATACGGCGACCCGGACAGGATGCAGCTCGTGGCAAAGGAAGACAAGGTCGAATTCGAGGGCGAGGTGATCGAGGCGCTGCCCAACGCTATGTTCCGCGTAAAGCTCGACAACGATCATGTGGTGCTCGGGCATGTGGCCGGCAAGATGCGGCGTTTCCGCATTCGCATCCTTCCGGGAGACCGCGTTCGCTGCGAGCTCTCGCCCTACGATCTCGACCGCGCCCGCATCGTCTACAGGCATCGCTGAGCTCTCTCTGATCAACTCAATCGCAGCCGCGCTCCAAACGCGCGGAGGGCGGTTGGTGCGTGGTATCGGTGACGACGCCACAGTCGTGAAAGCGTTGAAGCTGTGCGTGACCTCGGTTGACACGATCGTCGAGGGAGTACATTTCCGCCTTGATGATCCCGAGCTGAGCTTCCAGGATATTGGCTGGAAGGCGCTCGCAGGCGGGTTGTCGGACATCGCAGCTATGGGGGCACAAACCGGCGAGGCGTATGTCGCACTCGGGGTCCCCCCGCATGTGAGTGAGCAGCAGGCGCTTGAGTTGATGCTCGGCGCCGAGGAGTTGGCGGAGTTGACGGGTACAACCATCGCTGGCGGAGATGTTGTGAGCGCACCAGGGCTGTTCGCAAGCGTGACGATAGTGGGGTGGGCCGAGCGCGACCAGAAGCTGATCGGGCGCGACGGCGCGCGCCCTGGCGACCTTGTGGGCGTGACGGGCACGCTCGGATGCAGGCCGCGGCGGCCAATGCCTAGGCTGCGCGAGGGTCGAGCGATTGCCCCCTCGGGCACTCATGCGATGATCGACCTATCTGACGGCCTCGCCACAGATGCACGACACATCGCCGAGAGCAGTGGAGTCGCACTCAAGCTCGACCTCGACCAACTGCCCATCGACGAGCAGACGCAGCGCACTGCCGATGAGCTAGGCGTGCCTGTGTGGGAGGCTGCGGCGACCGCCGGCGAAGACTACGAGCTGTGTGTATGTGTGCCTCGCAAGCGTGCCGAGCGTGTCAGTACGGCATGCGAGCGCGTGGGAACCAAGCTCACCTGGATTGGTCACGTGAGCGAGGGCTGGCCCGGGGTGGTGCTACGACACGAGGGGCGCAAGCAGACGCTGACGGGATTTGAGCACCGGCTGTAGAGCGCGTTCTTCGCCGAACGCCAGTTCTCTGCGCCTATCCGCTTGCGTCAGGCGTGCGGCGCCAAGTGGCACCGCGGAGGTTAGGCGAGCAAATACGATCAGTCGGTGGGAGGCGCTGAACAGCGGAGTGCAGGCCGACAGCACCAGTTGTGAGTAGCCCGCCGGGTCGAGCACGGACACGTCGGTGGGAAGCACCACACGCGAGTTGACCACCTTGTAGGTGAAACGCGCATATGGCATCTCGATCACGATCGGCTCTCCTCTACGTAGCTCGTCGATGTGACGAAAAGGCGCGAGGTATGTGGTGCGGTGACCGGCGATCGCAGTCGTGCCAGGCACCCCGGGGAAGCTTGTCCCGGAGTAGATACCAGGACCGTTCTCGAGTTCTGAGGAGCCCGTGCCCTTCACGACGACAAAGCTCGCGCCGATCGTGGGAATGCGAATGCGTCCGACAGCTGATCCGGCTTTTGCTTGACGCTGCAGTGCGTCCGCGAGAAAAGTGATCCGCCGGCGCTCTTGATGTAGGCGTGCAAGCTCTTGGCGTGTGGCAGGCGTCGGCGTGGCATGGTCGAGAGCGCGCAGGTCACCGCCAAGGCTTTCCTGTTTTAGCTGCGCGTACAGCGCCGAGATCGGCTCCTGCCATACAAGCGTAACCCCCACATCGACAAGCAGCAGCAAGCCGACAACGATCAACAGCGATGCCAGCACAGTCTGTATGCGAACGGGACGGCGGTGACCGTGAGGGGCTGATGACAACATCAAAGGGCCGCTCGTGTTAGGTCTCGTGAGTATGCGCCAGCCTCCCGATGAGACTCTGCCGCGGCGAGCGGTCCTGGGCCGCGACAGCGACAGATCGTCGATTTTGGTCTCTTTGCTCGGTGTACGGGACATGACTGTCAGCGTCGCAAGGCGGACTCTGTGCCGCCCAATGACCCAGGACCAGCGTAGGACGCCGGACCGCGGGTGGAGATATCGATCCACTCTTCCGGAGTGGGGGCGCCAAGTGATCCGTTCGGCGGCGCGAGCAGCGTGACGGTAAGCAAACACCCGAGCGCAACACTCCACGCAATTGCTCCGATCAACCCGATCTGCCCACCAGCCAGCGCCAGTACGGCGCTCTCGAAGAGGCCAGCCGGTCCGAGTCCAAGCTCGTGCGAGTAGACGACACAGAGCAGTATGAGCGGGAGGACACCCACAAAGATCTCAGAGAGTGCGAGCACGCGGGCGCGCACTCCACTCTGGCGAGTAACTCCGACAGCAAGCAGCCACAGGTGAGAGGCAGGCACGAGCAGCAGGCACGCAAACGGGTTGAGTATCCACACGAGCGATGCAACGGTGAGGAGCACAAGCAATACAGCCAGGGCGGCTCCGTCAGCGGAGGGGCGCAATGGCAACGCCAGACGCCGTAGGAGCGTTGGCCACGCAAGCAATGCGAGCACCAGTACTAGCCCCGTTGAGACAACCGCCCCGGGGGCCGACCCGTCTATGGAGAGAGAGTCTGCCGGCGGTTGACCGCCCGGCGCCGCGACGATCCCGAGCCCTCCCAGCAGGATCACGAACAGTGCGCATATGAAGAACGGGAGCGCACCGGTGAGCGTCCATAGAAGCCAGCGCAGCACGGGCTCGCGGCGACGTCTTAGGCGTGCGAGAGCATCGACACCGACCAGCAGTGGCGGCAAGAGCAGCGCGAGGACGAGCAGCCTGATAGCCCATCCGGGGAGCACCTTGCGTCCGAACAACAGTCCTGGCGTAGAGCTATGAGCGATGTCTGGCCCTTCGTCGAGCGCATAGGTCGCGCCGAGCACAGCCCGGCCGAAGTTCGTCAAGCGGGTCTGACTCACACCGTCGTTGGGAGAGGGTCCGCGCTCCCCGCTGACCTGGATGAGTACGGAGGGCACGCCAGAGGCGTTCAATGGGGCCTCTTCGCCGGTTGCAAGCGGAAAGGCAAGGTGCGCGAGCTGAGCAGTGTCGCTCGGAGCACCCGAGTTGGTGCCCGCCTCCTGAGAGATCGCATTGTCGAGCGTGCGTTGCAAGCTTTTGGGCGCAATGCCGGGGACGCTCGAGAACGGCAACACGAATGGCTTGCGAGCGAGAGCGCCAGCGAGATCGCCCAACACGATTGCGGCGTCGAGTGGGTGCAAGCCGTGTTGCGCGAAGTCAGCGGCGCCGGCGTTTCCACCGCTGCCGCCGCTCGTCGAGACGAGCACAATCGTGCGACGGGTCTCACTCTGAGAGAACACGCGCGCGAGCTCGAGCAATGTGGCGGTCCCTGAAAGCTCAGCTGCGGCGCCATGCCCAGCAGAGTCGCGGTGAGCAACGATCGCGAGCGGGCTCAACCCTGTGGAGCCCGGACGTTGCGCGATCACAGTTGTAAGCGTTTGGGCGCCGTCAATCGTCTGCCCATGGACTAGACGCGTGGTTACGTGGAATCCCCCGCCAGCCGCACCCTCCGCGGAGGGGCCACCCAATTCGCGCAGCGTCTTGGCGATATAGCCGGCGAGGGCGTCGTCTCCAACGCTTCCAGGCCGCCGGGTTGGAAAGCGCTTGTAGAGCGCTTTCAAGCCCGAGAATGCGCGAGCACCGTTGAATGCGTCCGGCGCTAGCGTCGAGCCCAGCGGCGCGGGCTCGCTCGCGAGCGAGAACCCTGCGATTACGAGGGCAAACAGCAGCGGCACGAACGCCGCGCGATAGATGCGGCCATCGAACATCGACCCAGACCATAGACCTCGCGGCGGGCCTTCCGTGCCAACCAGAGGTATCGTGCGGGTCGCCCGTGCTCCAGCCCGTTGCCACAGGACACAAGTCGCTTGCCGACTACACCCATATCTGCGGCCGCGAGCTGATCGAGGAAATTCGCGAGCTTGCAGAGCCGCTAAAGGGCAAGCGCGTCGTGCACGTGTCGGCGACAGCGTTCGGTGGGGGCGTCTCGGAGATCCTCTACACGCTCGTGCCGCTAATGCGCGACGTGGGTCTTGACTGCGAGTGGCAGGTGATCTACGGCCGTGAGGAGTTCTTCAATGCAACGAAGCTGATGCACAACGCATTGCAGGGCCATCCCCAGGATCTAGATGAGGAGCAGTGGGCAACCTGGGAGCAGTACAACGAGATGAACGCGCGCGAGCTGTCCAGCGGATGGGATGTGTGCCTCGTACATGACCCACAGCCGGCTGGGCTGTACCGGCTCGTGCCAGAGAAGGCGGCAGGATGGGTGTGGCGCTGCCATATCGACGTCTCCACCCCCAATCCAGCCACCATTGAGCGCTTGCTGCCGTATATCGCCGATTATCCGCAGGTGCTCTTCCACATGGCGGAGTACGTGCCGAGGGGGATGAACGGGAACCTAAACATCGTGCCGCCCGCGATCGACCCGCTCATGCCGAAGAACATGGCGCTCTCGCCAGAGGACGCGTCATATGTATGCGAGCAGTTCGGGATCGACGTCGATCGGCCGCTGATATGCCAAGTGTCGCGCTTTGATCCATGGAAGGACCCGCTCGGCGTGATCGACGCTTATCGGATCGTCAAGGAGCGGTTTCCAAACGTGCAGCTCGCGCTCGTGGGCTCGATGGCAAGCG
>JBAPMC010000240.1:0-6226 GCA_049278415.1 Solirubrobacteraceae bacterium | reverse complement strand
TTCATCGGTAGAACCAGGAATCCGCCTGCAATCCTCTCACGATCGAGGGCGAGGGTGAGCTTGTTCATGGCACGATGACTAGAGGAGATGTTGCCTGTCTCCCACTCAAATCCCATATAGAGCTCGTCCGCAAAGAGCAATGCGTCTAGGTCGCGCTTTGTGAGGACTTCTCCCGGATGAGCCGGCGGCAAGGACTCTGCCACCCAGCCGCACTTCTTCAGATGTCGAAGCATCGGCTCCTTGATCGGCACCACCCCGTTTGCGTGAGTCGTTAACTTTCCCTTTTTATTCAGAATCGGGGTTGGGTTCAAGCTGAATGAACGACTGCCGTGCGGCCAGTCAACGGTCGCAATCGCAGCCTCGACCTGCGAGACCGCGCCTGCCCAGGTCGCGGATGTCGAGACAGCCCCTCTCGCAAAGACGTCGTAGCGCTCAATGATCTGCATGCTTGAAGTTCTAACAGGCGTGCATGACGACATCTCGTGACGCGGTGATGGTTGGCCGCTCGATCGCGACGGCTGGGCGCCACGGTCTGATCACTTCTGCTTGCTGATCCAGGAGAGGATTGCGCGGGAGTGGGTGATGACCGTCCCGTCGGACAGCTTGAGCGCCGGCAGCTTCGTTGTTCCGGTGGCATTGCGCAAGTCCTCACGCGAGCCTTTGCGTAGGAAAGGCAAAGGACTGCCGTGGCCGGAGATCACCTTGTCGTACTCGATGTCGGCGGTGCGGAGCGCTTCCTGAACGCGGCGACACGGATGCATCCGCGGGCCACCATCATCTCCGTGACAAACGAACAGTGTCGGTGTCTCCGCCATCTTCATCCTCCTTGGCTTCGTGGGCTCGCAGTGAGTCTAGTGTTGCGCAGACGCTGCCATAGGAGCCGTGGGCCCGGCGAGACCGCCTCTCTCCTGCGGGCGGTCGAGAGAGGCTGCTTGGCTGTGGTAGGAGCGGTAGATTTGCAACCATGTTGGCCAAAGCCGACGAGGGTCCCCATCGAGCGCTACAGATCACCGGCGAGCTGATGCTCCCGCTCTCAGAGGTGACGGTGCGCGCAAGCCGCTCCTCAGGTCCCGGTGGACAGCACGCCAATGTCACCGCTTCCCGGGTAGAAGCGAGCTTTGATGTGCTCGCCTCGCCCACGCTAACCGACTCACAGCGAGACCGGCTGCTCGCGCGCGTCGGGCCGCGAGTGGTGGCGATCGCCCAAGACGAGCGCTCGCAAGCACGAAATCGCGAGTTGGCTCTAACTCGCTTGGGGGAGCGGCTTGCAAAGGCGCTCGCCGTTCCCAAGCGCCGTCGCGCTACTCGTCCTACCAAGGCGTCGCGTGAGCGACGCCTTCAAGCCAAGCGCAGAGGGACCGAACGCAAGCGCGAGCGTCGCCCGCCCGAGGACTCCTAGGGTCAGACGTCAATGACAGAGGTGCTGCCGAACCGGCTCTTGCGTTGCTCGGCTGCTGGCGGCCTGTCGGATGTCGTCGTCCATTACATGCAGGTAGGGCGCTACAAGCTCGCCGTAGTCGGCCTTGCGATTGGCAGGCAGGTCCTTCCAGCCGGTGACCGATCCTCGGCACCGCGAGGAACCGCACAAGCACGTAGCGGGGAAGTGGTCGATCGTGAAGTTGCGCATGGCGTAGTCGAACGTCAATTCCTGCCCAGCGCTGATCGGGCGGCGAGCAACGAAGTCGAAGGCCTGTTCGTCGTTGAGCCTGACACCGCAGTTGGGGTCGCAGGAGTGGTTGACCTTTGGACCGAGGCCTCCGTGGAGCGCCCAGCGGCCGGGACCCACCTGCGTTGCATGCGAGTTATTGCCCGTTAGTGGCCCAACCAGGAAGCCAATCATGACGGTCTCGCCAGCTACGAACGGTCGAGTAGCCAGGACTCCCTCACCCTTGCCGTCGGCCGTGCGGAGCAGCTCGACGCCCTCCTCTTCGGGGAGATGGGTCGTGCTCGCCTCTTGCTCCACGAGGACTGAGGACTTGCTGCCACGCGACGCGGTGGCGTCGGGCAGCTCGGACGTACGTAGATGGGGCAAGGGGAACCCCTTTCAGTTGACGCCCTAGAAAGACGATCATAGCGCTGGGCTCACCGAGTCTCCCCTGTGGTGCAGAGCTTTACGTGCTCTCTATCCCATTTTATAGATGTCTATCCCTACTAGAGAGCTCCTACGGTCACGGGCTACTGGGCATGTCACTGTCCCAATTGATCAGGGCTGTAGAAGCTGGCGGACGGCTGCCGCAATGTCCGCTTCCAGCCATGAAGGCAGCCGCCCACCCTCACGCGTGTATCGACGGACGGCTGCATTTGGCAGATCAACCACGGCGCGTGTGACGGCGTCGAGTGCGCGCGCGTCGGCTCGTCCCCGCAGCGCTCTGGTCAGCTCCGCCATCTTCATTTCAAGCGGTGCGTTTATCGCGTCCAGCTGTGCGCGAAATCTGTCGTCGGGATCGGCGTCAAGGAGGTCGTCGCGGCGCAAGGTCAAAAGCAGGCGCGCGTCCTCCGGCTGCTCACGCGCGAAGCTGACCTGTGAGACAGCCATACCCACTGCTGCCCTCAGTGGGTCGGGGTCTACCGCCGCCGCCAGAGCGCGGCGCTGAAAGCCCTCGAGTGCCCGCAACCATGCAGCAGCGAGCACCCCGTCACGGTTACCGAAGCGGTGGTAGAGGGTGCCGATGGGCGCCTCGCTCTCGCGCGCGATCGCGGCGACCGAAGCCGCTCGTGGGCCCTCGCGTAGGACTAGGGCACGAGTGGCGTCGAGGATGCGGTCGGTGTCGTGCTTTCTCGGGGGCGCCATTGATGTAGTATATTCACTCTATATGGAGCAGTTGCCCTACATTGATGAGCACTCCATCGTCGTCGCCGCGTCGCGTGAGCAGGTTTGGGGCGCCCTGGGGAGGACACTGCGCAAAGATCTGAGCAGAACGGCGCCGGCGCCGTTGACGGGTCTGCTGAGGCTCGTGCCGGCGGTCTCCCACGGCGACTGGCTCGGGACGCCAAGCTCTGGGGATACCCTGCCCGGCTTTGTCGTGGCGGAGGTCCATGCTCCAGAGCGTCTGGCGCTGCGCGGTCGACACCGCTTCTCACGCTATGCCCTGCTATTCGAGCTCGAGGCGACCAGCGCCGCCAGCTGCACACTCCGCGCCCGAACGTGGGCAGAGTTTCCCGGTCTCACCGGAAGCGCCTACCGCGCGCTTGTGATCGGTACCCGCGGTCACCGACTGGTCGTCCGGCGTCTGCTGCGCAACGTCTCCCGACGCGTATGATCTTGGGCGAGAATTGGGGTGCGACCGCGAATGAGCGCGAGATGCCATTGGCTTGCGATTGTCTGCTCGCAGACGCATCGGTTCGGTTGCACCGCGCAGTGTCGGTCAACGCCTCGGCTTCCATCGTCTTCCGCTGGCTCTGCCAGCTGAAGCTCGCTCCCTATAGCTATGACCTCATCGATAACCTCGGACGCAGGAGTCCACGCGAGCTCACCCCAGGTGTCGAGCAACTCGAAGTCGAGCAGCGCTTCATGTCGATCTTTTCGCTGGCCTCTTTCCTCCCCGATGAGCACATAACGCTGCGTAGTCGGCGTACGGCGGTGACGTATGCCGTGCTCTGTAATGACCGGTCCACACGCCTCGTAGCACGCGTCCTGTTCGACCCCCCGGAAGGCCGTCTCAGCAAAGCGGTGGCGGGTTACGCTCTAGCTGTCGGGGATCTCGTAATGATGCGCAAGCAGCTGTTGACACTGAAGGCGCTGGCAGAGCGCCAGTCAGCTTAAAGAAGACACTTCTCTAGCCGTCACTCTAATAAGTGAAAGTCTCACGCGGGCGGGAGGGGAAACGGACTGCAGGGGCCAAAGGCTCAAGAGGTTATAGTCGGCCGGTCGAGGGCCCAGACTACTTGAGGAGTTACGGATGTTCGATGTGATCGTGATCGGCGCCGGTCCTGCCGGCGAGGTGTTGGCTGGGCGTCTCGCCGGTCACGGCTACGAGGTCGCTTTGGTCGAGTCACGCCTCGTGGGCGGAGAGTGCTCCTTCTATGCGTGCATGCCCTCGAAGGCGCTGTTGCGCCCTGCTGAGGCGCTGGCTGAGGTGCGACGCGTTCCGGGAGCCGCGCAGGCATGTACAGGCGAGCTTGACGTCGATGCCGTACTGGCGCGTCGTAACCAGATCGTCAACAACCTGGACGACTCGCAGCACGTTCCGTGGCTCGAAGGCCGCGGGATCGTGCTGATACGCGGCCACGGCCGTCTCGAGGGCGAGCTGTGTGTGCGAGTTGGCGAGCAACTTCATACGGCGCGCAAGGCTGTCGTTATTGCCGTAGGCAGCCGTGCCGCAATGCCACCAATCCCCGGTTTGGCCGACACCAAACCCTGGACGAATCGCGAGATCACGACCTCACAGGACATACCGAGCCGCCTAGTGGTGCTCGGTGGGAGCGCGGTAGGAGTTGAGATGGCACAGGCATACAGCTCTCTCGGCTCTAAGGTCTCACTCATCGAGGCAGAGGATCGCTTGTTGCCTGGCGAGGAGCCTTTCGCTGGCGAAGAGCTCAGCGATGCCCTTCTGGAGCGTGGGGTGGAGGTCCACTTTGGAGTCCGCGCGAAGGCCGTCCACCGGGACCAGAGGGGTGTAACCGTCCTTTTGGATGACGGTGAGCGTGTGGAGGGCGATGAGCTTCTCGTTGCGGTGGGGCGTCAGGCGCTAACCGACGATCTGGGGCTTGAGAGCGTTGGCCTAGAGTCGGGCAAGCCAATCGCGGTTGATGACACTTTGCGAGTGCCGGGTCTGCCATGGCTGTTCGCCATCGGCGATGTTAACGGACGCTCCCTTTTGACCCACATGGGTAAGTACCAAGCTCACATCGCCTCCGCCATAATCGAAGGCGAAGACGCTCAAGCGACTGGTGAAGCTGCGATTGTGCCACGAGTGGTATTCACCGAGCCACAAGTAGCTGCGGTTGGTCTTACACTCGAGGAAGCCCGGGAGCGAGGAGTAAATGCTCGCGCCTACGACGTACCGAGCTCGGATACTGCAGGCGCGAGTTTCTATGGGCGCGATACGCCCGGAACCTCACGGCTGGTGTTCGATGAGGACCGCGGTGTGATTCTGGGTGCGACGTTTACCGGTACGAACGTCGCCGACTGGCTGCACGCCGCAACGATCGCGATCGTCGGCGAGGTTCCCGCCAAGCGCCTTCGCGAAGCGATCCCTGCATTTCCAACCCGAACTGAGGTCTGGCTCGAGCTGCTTGAAAAGCGCGAAGACGAGCTCACGCACGAGTAGCAAAGCAAGAGCCAACTCCTCACACTCAGCGCAGGAGGGCGTGTGCGATGTCGGTAGTCATCGTCAGAGAATGGTCATCGAGATCTGAGGACAGGGAAAGGGCGCCCAGGCGAAAAAGCACTTGGCGGTCGAACTCCCGGATGAGGCTTTGACCCCGCTTCATGCACTGGATCTGAGGAGGCCGTTGACATCGCCTTGCCGGTGTCGCGCAGGATTTTGGGGTCAATGACGCAAGGCAGCGCGTAAGAGTCAGAAACGAGATCCTCGGTCTGCTGCTTGATCAGCAGACCTTAGGCGGCCGACGTTGATCGGATCTCTCGGTTACGTAGTGCCTGGAAGAGCTGACTAGCGCACACAGTTCTATGCCCGCGTGAGCGAGGCGGTCGCCAAATGCAGTCCATGGGCTAGCCCATGGGCAAGAGCTGCTGCTGCGAGCTATCGACGCCTATCTGGACGCGTGCCTGGCGAACCGCGCCGTCAAGACCCTCGTGCTCGAGACGCGCGGGCAGGGTGAGCTCACGACGACGATGCAGCAGCGCGAAAGAGCGGTGGAGAGTGTCTTTCCGAGACGAAGTCCCGGTTACTCCGAGCGTGACGGCTCGAGGGTTACCTCCACCACCCACTCGCAGCTTGCTCGGCATGCGAGTGGGTGGCACAGCATGAGTCTGATAAAGCGAAGTCCCCCTCTAAGCGGAGGCGAGAGCTTTCTGCTTGATCTGCTCGAACTCCGTCTGGGTGATCGTGCCGCTGTCAAGCATCTGCTTGGCCTTGGCGATCTGCTCGGTTGGATCGGTCTTCGTGGCTACCGACTGAACGTACTTATCGAACTGCGCTTGCGTGTCGTGTTGCTGCTTTACAGCACGCTCCGTCATCCCCTTGTGCTCAACGATCAGATAGACGAATACGCCTAGATACGGGAGCACGATGATGAAGATGATCCACAGCACCTTGGAGAA
>JBAPMC010000239.1:0-7933 GCA_049278415.1 Solirubrobacteraceae bacterium | reverse complement strand
ATCTTGCTGCCCGCCCACCAGGAGCTCGAGAAGCTCGTCTGCACGATCCACCAGAACCAGTTCAAGGGACAGCTCGACCGTCAATGGGCTTACCTCGTCTATGCGGGGTTGTGGTGGGAGCCGCTGCGTGGCGATCTCGACGCCTATATGAACAGCGTCAATGAGCAGGTCACCGGCACAATCGGCCTCAAGCTCTACAAGGGTCATGCGCGAGTGATCACGCGCTCCTCGCCGAACGCCGTCTATGACCAGGCGCTCGCCTCCTTTGGCGAGTCCGGCGGGCTCTTCTCGCAAACCGCCTCGCCCGGCTTCATCGAGCTGTGGTCGCTGCAGTCGCGCATGGCCTGGCGTTTGCGCAACGGGTAGGCGGAGCTTCACAACACCGTCCGGACCCATCTCTAGGGTGGTGGCCGATGATGATCGAGGAGAGCGAGACCCCGGACGTGGGCTCACCGTCGGACACGGCTTCCGACGCACTGGCGGAGCGTCGCGCCCGCCATGCAGATCCCGCTGTGATTCGTAGAGCGGAGGCTGCCGAGGCGGTCGCGCGCAACCTCGAGACCCATCTTGCGGCACTCGAGCAGCGCATCGAGGAGGTCGGTCGTGAGCGTGAGCGAGTCGCTCAGCAGCTCACCGAGCGCGAAACCGACGTGCGCAGTGTCAAGCAGCGTGAGTATGCCGAGCAGCAGCTGCGCGTAGAGGCGGAGGAGCGCGGCGACCGTCTGCAGCGCGAGATGCGAGCCCAGATCCAGGAGCTGAGCAGCCGCCTTGAGGAGACCGAGCGCCACGTGCGCGAACTCAGCGCAGAGCTCACTCAGCTACGCGAGCGCGATGCGCGGCTTACGCCGATCGTCCGCGAGTTGATGGATGTAGCTGCCGGCTTGCGCGCCGGCTTCGAGCGCGAGCTGACCACACTGCGCGAGGAGCTCCAGCAGCAAGTGGTTTGGGAGCGCGAGACATACGTCCGCGAGCTCACGGCGATGGGCGCCCGTATGGAGGATTTGCGCTTCGAGCTGACCCGCACCGCCGCCGACTTGCGCGCGCAGCTCAGCGCCGAACCACTTGACGGCGCCCTGCTCCAGCACACAACCGAGCCCTCGTCTGAGCGCGAGGCGGCTCACCGCAGAGAGATGGCCGATGCGCTTGTCGCAGCAGTTGACCGTCTCCGTGCCCGTGTCGCCGAGGTCAAGGAGGCCGAGGAGGAAGATCTGAGCACACAGGCGGCCGTGCCTGCTGAGGCTGAGGTGGTTGAGCCACAGCTTGTGGAGCCGCCCGCTGTCGTCGAGCCTCCTGGCGTAGAGCCCCCCGTCGTTGAGGCGCCCATCGTCGAGGCGCCTATCGTCGAGCCGCCCGTTTCCAAGCCTCCCGGGGATGCATCGCCGCTATCCGGATCACCTGTGGAGGAGCCGTCTACGGCGAAGCCGCCAGTTCTCGAGCTTCCCGTTGACGATGCGCCCGTGCTCGTGGAGCCGGTCGTCGTGGAGCCCGTCGTGGGGGAGCCAGTTGAGAAGCCTGCGGCGGTCGAGAAACCTGTTGTGGAGAAGCCCGCCACCGTTGAGAAGCCGGTTGTTGAGAGTGCTGTCGCTGAGGAGCAGCCCGCCATCGGGGACTCTGCAGCTGTCGAGGAGCCTGCAGCTGTCGAGGAGCCTGCAGCTGTCGAGGGGCCCGCAGCTGTCGAGGGGCCCGCAGCTGTCAAGGAGCCTGATGTTGTAGAGGAGCCCGCCGTCGCGGAGAAGCCTGTCGTTGTGGAGAAGCCTGCCGTTGAGGAGCCGCTTGTTATTGGGGAGTCCGTCGTGGAGCTCATCGACGAGGAGCCGCGCACGAACGGACTGGCTGCGCCGATTGCAGCCGCCGACCGACTGGCTCCTGCGGAGCCGACGGGCGCGGGCCTCGGCCCTGGCGCGGCGGTCAGTACGAAAGCGGTCAGCTCGGGGCCGATCGCGTTGCAGTCGCGTCTGCTCAGCGTGCCGGAGAAGCGGACCTCATGGTTTGCCCCGGCTATTCGTCGGCTCGCCTCTCAGCGCGACGCGAAGCTTGCGGCGGAACTCGTAATCGAGCTGATACCCGCTCAGCGTGAGCTTGTAGATGGCCCGGTCAACTATGAGATCAAGATCGGCGAGCTTGGCACCTTCTACGTCACGCTCGACCCGAGCCAAGCGACCATCTCCCGGGAACCCCGCGGCTCCGTGGACTTCTCGCTGGAAGGCCCGGTTGCCGCTTTCAGCGAGCTTGCTGCAGGAGGCGTGTCGCGCAGGCACCCCGGCCTACGCATACGCAAGGGCAAGCGTCGTGCGCGCCGCTTCCTCAAGACGCGACGCCGGCCGATTGCGCTAGCCGATCTGGCGGCCGCCGGAGTCGACGTATGGCCTGGGTTGCTGCTGCTGGCGATGGCTGAGGCAATCGATCCCTCCTGGACCACGGGACGTCGCTTCGAGCTCGCTTTTGAGATCGAGGACACCTCAGGCATCGTCATCTACGTGCGCGTGAGCGACGGCGAGTCGATCTTGGTTAGCCGCACAGCCACGGGGGAGCCTGTAGCCACCATCTCACTGAGCGGCCAAGCCCTCATCTGCCTGCTTGCAGGCACCCAGCCTCCGGCCGAGCACAGGACGCTCGTAACCGGCGATGTGACCTCTGTAGACACGTTCCTGCAGTGGACGGCTCGCGCTCAGGGCCTGTCCGTCACAAGCGCCTGAGCGCTCCCGCCACACCACTCAAAGGCTCCATTCCGCACGGTTGAGCGGAGCGCCCGGTCCGCCGGTCGAGCGCTTACCATCCAGCCTCGGTGACCCACCAGTCCTGCGCCCATCTGCACGTCCACTCCGAGTACTCGCTGCTCGACGGCGCATGCAGGATCGAGTCGCTCGCAAAGCGTGCCGCCGAGTTCGGGCAGCCCGCGCTCGGACTAACCGACCACGGCGTGATGAACGGCATGGTGGAGCTCCACAGCGCATGCGCAAAGCACGGCGTCAAGCCAATCTTCGGCTGCGAGATCTACATGGTCGACGACCACACTGCGCGCGGCCCCGGTCGCGTTGAGCGCAACCATCTAACACTGCTTGCAGCCAACGACACCGGCTACCGCAACCTCGTACAGCTCTCCTCCGCCGGCTTCCTCGAGGGACTGCACCGAGGCAAGCCAACACTCGATCTAGCCCAAATAGAGCAACGCTCCGAGGGCATCATCGCGCTCACTGGATGTCTCGCCTCACGCTTCTGCCAGCGCCTGCTCGATGACCGCATACAGGACGCACGCGCCCACGCTGATGACCTCATGCGGATCTTCGGTACAGACAGCGTCTACTTCGAGGTCCAAAAGAACGGCCTCACCGCACAAGACAAGTGCAACGAGGGAATCGTGCGGATCTCCCAAGAAATGGGAGGACGGCTCGTCGGCACCGGCGACGTCCACTACCTGCGCCGCGAGGACTACGACCACCACACAGCGCTCCTGTGCGTGCAAACCAAGAGCACGCTCGCCGCGCCGAAGATGACCTTCGAGACGAACGAGTTCTATCTACGCGACAGCGCCGAAATGGTAGACGCCTTCGCCGAGTGGCCCGAGGCGATCGCCAGCACCCTGGAGATCGCCGAGCGCTGCACGGTCGAGCTGGAGCTCGGCAAGCAGCTGATCCCCAAATACACCACCCCCGATGGCAGCCCCGAGCGCGACTACCTGCGCGCACAAGTGCAACAGGGCCTGCGCGTGCGCTACGGCGACCCTCCGCCAGCCGAGGCGATAGCGCGTATGGACATGGAGCTCGGAGTGATCGACCGGATGGGCTTCAACGCCTACTTCCTGATCGTGTGGGACTTCGTCAAGTACGCCAAGGAGAACGGCATCGCCGTCGGGCCAGGCCGCGGCTCGGCGGCGGGCTCCATCGTCTCCTACTGCCTCGCAATCACAGACGTAGACCCGCTGCGCTACGACCTTCTGTTCGAGCGCTTCCTGAACCCAGAGCGCGTGTCGATGCCCGATATAGACATCGACTTCTCTGTGCGCGGGCGCGAGCGTGTGATGCGCTACGTCACCGAGAAGTACGGGCGCGAGTCGGTCGCCCAGATCGTCACGTTCGGCAAGATGTTCCCGCGAGCAGCCACCCGCGACGCCGCGCGCGTGCTCGGCCGCGACTACGGCTCAGGCGACCGTCTCGCAAAGCTGATCCCCGACCCGATCATGGGCCGAGCCCCCTCCTTCGAGGATTGCCTGAAACCCGGTGAACCGCTACGCAAGGCCTACGACGAGGAGCCAGAGGCGCGCAACATCATCGACGTAGCCAAGGGTCTCGAGGGGATCGTGCGCAACTCCTCGATCCACGCCGCCGCCGTTGTGATCGCCGACCGTCCGCTCACAGACATCGTTCCGTTGCAGCTCGCGGACGCCGGCACAGGCGAGGACGGAGAGCGCTCGTTCCGCACCGTCACGCAATTCTCGATGAAGCCAATCGAGGAAATCGGCATCCTGAAGATGGACTTCCTCGGCCTGCGCAACCTCGACGTGATCGAGGATGCGCTCGACATCATCGAGCGCTCCTCGGGAACACGCCCGGACATGTCCACGCTTCCCCTCGATGACGAGCACACATACGAAATGCTCACCCGCGGCGACTCGATCGGCGTGTTCCAGTTCGAGTCAGAGGGAATGCGCGAGGCGCTCAAGCGGGTGCGCCCCGACGAGTTCAACGACCTGGTGGCGCTCAACGCGCTCTACCGCCCGGGCGCGATGGACCAGATCCCGGTGTACGCGAGAGGCAAGCGCAACCCCGAGGAGATCACCTATCTAGACGAGCGCCTACGCCCGATCCTCGAGTCCTCCAACGGAGTGATCCTCTATCAGGAGCAGGCGATGCAGATCTCCAAGGAGATCGCCGGCTTCTCCGGAGCCAAGGCGGACGACCTGCGCAAGGCCATCGGCAAGAAGAACCGCCAGGCGATGGCCGCCTTGAAGCCCGAGTTCGTCGAGGGCTGTCGCGCTTCAGGCACCCGCTCTGAGGTGATCGATCTCCTCTGGCAAACAAACGAAAAATCGGCCGACTACTCATTCAACAAGTCCCACGCCGCCTGCTACGCCCTGATCGCCTATCGCACAGCCTGGCTGAAGGCAAACCACACAGCCGAGTACATGGCTGCGCTGATCTCCTCGGTCATGTCCACCAAGGACAAGGTTCCCTTCTTCGTCGCCCGCTGCGAGGAGATGGGGATTGAGATCCTGCCGCCCGACGTCAACCTCTCAGACCATGAGTTCACCGTTGTCGACCGCAACATTCGCTTCGGACTCGACGCCGTCAAGGGCGTCGGCTATCAGGCGGTGGAGGCGATCAAGCACGCCCGGGAGGAGGGCGACTCGTTCACTTCGCTATGGGACTTCTGTGAGCGCGTCGACAGCCGCGCGGTCAACAAGAAGGCAATCGAGGCGCTCATCAAGTGTGGCGCGCTCGGCTCCACCGGCGCCACTCGCATGGGAATGCTCGCAGTGCTCGAAACCGCCCAGTCGGCTGGCCAGAAGGCCCAGCAGGACGCACTCGTCGGCCAAGGCTCGATCTTCGACCTCCAGCCCGCCCTGTCCGCCTCCTCCGCAGGTCCTGGGCAGGCGGCTCCCGGCTCAGGACTGCTCAGGCCGAGTCACCCGCCGATTCCCCCCGAGGAGTTCGACCAGCCACAACTACTCGCCGTCGAGAAGGAAGCAATCGGCTTGTTCATCTCCGCACACCCGCTCAAGCCTCTGCGAGAGGCGCTAAGGGCGCGGGTGGACTGCTCGCTCGCCGCGCTCTCAGAGCGTCGCGACAAGGACTGGGTAACCGTCGGCGGGATAATCACCGAGTCCAAGAAGATCCGCACCCGCAACGGCGATCACATGATGTTCGCCACACTCGACGATCTAGAGGGCGCTGTTGAGATTCTCGTATTCGGCAAGGCGCTCGCCGAGCACGAAGCGGCGCTGGCGGTCGACCAGGTAGTGCTCGTCAGAGGCCGAGTCGACCACAAGGAGGCAGGCAAGACCTGTGTGGTCGTACAGTCGGTCGACAGGTTTGCGCCCAGCGAGCAAGAGATCGAGCGTGCCAACAGAGACGCCCGGGCGATCTCCGTCGCGCAAGCGGCGGCAACCCAACCCGTGCACCTGCAAGTCGACGCCGCACGCCTCCCAGCCAGCGCAATCGAGGATGTCAAGGACATCATCGAGACAAACCAAGGCCCGGCGGAAGTAGTGCTTGAGATGCTAACCAGCGCCGGCACCCGCATCCTGCGCCTCGGCGAGAGCTATCGCGTCCAACACACCCCAGGCGTAAGAGCAGAGCTCGAACAAGCACTGGCGCCAGTAGCAGCGCTCGCAGCAACCGGCTAGCGCTTTTTCTTACGCTCCCGCAAACCCCGCTCGCGCAGCTCCAGCGCGAAGTGAATCTCCTCGCGCGAGGGGCCCGAGCGATTCTCGCCGGGCGTCTCGAGCACACACGGCAACTCCTGGAAAGCCGGGGCTGCAAGGAACGCCGCGCAACCACTCTCGCCAAGCTCGCCCTCGCCGATGTTCGCGTGCCGGTCGCGATTGGCCCCAAGCGGGGTTTGGGAATCGTTGAGATGAAGCGACCCCAAGCGCTCCAAGCCGACCTTCTCTGAGATCTCCTGCGTCAAAGCATCCACACCGGCACGCGAGCGAATGTCATAGCCAGAGGCAAACAAATGACAGGAATCAAGGCACAATCCGAGCCGCTCGTCTCCCCCGGCTGCATGGAGCAGTGAAGCAAGCTCCTCAATCGAGCGTCCCAATGTTCCGCCCGTGCCCGCAGTGTTCTCCAGATGCAGGGGGCACACCTCACTCTCCGCCAGCGCCTCCGCGATTGTCTCCCCGGCACGCGCCACAGCCTCAGCAGGATCTCCCGCCTTGGCTGAGCCCGGGTGCAGCACCACACCCGAGGCTCCAATGTCCTTGCCCACCCGCAGCGAATGGGTCAACGACACAAGCGACTTCTTGCGAATCTCTGGGTCGTCGCTGGCGCAGTTGAGCAGATATACGGCGTGAATCAGAACCGCGTCGATCTGACTGTCAGCCATCGCCTCGCGAAATGCCTCAACGTCCTGCGGCCGATACACGGTCGGTCGCCACATGCGCGGCGACTGGTTGAAGATCTGGATTGCGTGGCAGTCACGCTCGAGGCCGCGTGCGATCGCATTCGGCAAGCCGCCAGCCGGCGACACATGGGCTCCAATCAGCATGTTGGTGCAGCCTCGAGCGCCGAGGCCACAGCGGCCTCGATCAGCATGGCTTCGCGCGAGCGTCCTGTACGACTAGCATGCGGCGAGATCTTATGAGGGTTCGCTTCGCTCCATCGCCCACAGGCGCACTGCACATCGGCGGCGCCCGCACCGCGCTGTTCAACTGGCTGCTCGCCAAACGCCACAATGGCGCCTTCCTGCTGCGCATCGAGGACACCGACCGCGAGCGCTCAACCCCCGAGAACGTCGAGCAAATCCTCGACGCGCTGCGCTGGCTCGAGCTCGACTGGGACGAGGGTCCGATCTTCCAAGGCGAGCAAGCCGAGCGCCATCACGAAGCCCTCGAGGCGCTGCTTCAAAGCGGACATGCCTATCGCTCGAGCGCCACTGCTGACGATGTCGCCGCCTACAAGAGGCTCCATGGAGCCGAGCGAGGATTTCGCGGCGAGCCCGAGCAGGAGGGCGCAGTACGGCTACGCGTGCCCTCCGGTGGCGCCACCATCGTGCACGACGTGATCCGCGGAGACACCACTTTTGAACACGTGCACCTCGATGATCCAGTGATCGCACGCGCCGACGGGTCTGTGCTCTACAACTTCGCGGTCGCCATTGACGATCTCGACGCTCAGATCACGCACGTGGTGCGCGGTGAGGACCACCTGTCAAACACGCCCAAGCAGCTGCTCGTGCTGCAAGCAGCCAAGGCTGTCGGTCTCAGTGCAGA
>JBAPMC010000238.1:0-2554 GCA_049278415.1 Solirubrobacteraceae bacterium | reverse complement strand
GGGGCGCTTTGAGATACGGCTCGACGGCGAGCTCGCCGGCTTCCTGCAGTATCGACGTCACCCCACCCAGATCGCCTTGGTGCATACTGAGCTCGCCCCACGGTTCCAGGGCCACGGGCTAGCCTCTCAGCTGATCGGCTCAGCCTTGGACACCGCCCGAGCAGATGCGCTTGAAGTCCTCCCTGTATGTCCGTTCGTCCAGGCTTATATCCAAAAGCATCCCGACTATCTCGACCTGGTGCCGGCGAGTCGCCGTGCGCACTTCAACCTCGTTTCCGATTCGTAGTGACTAACACTCCGAGCATTGGTGGGCGTCGATTCCTGCTCGGCGCACTGAGTGCCGTGCTGCTCGTACTCCCCGGCTGTGGCTCCTCCGGTGGACACCCGTCTGTTGCTCATTCCTCCGCCAGTGCGCTCGTCTCGATCGGAGCCGGTCTGAAGGGTCCGGCTGGACTTCGGGCTACCGTCTACGCGAAGGGACCGCCGACGGTAGCCGCGTTCGCGTTTGACTCCCGGGGGCGCCTCTGGCTGACTGCGGCGGGCTTTGAAAAATACACGGACGACGGCGTGTACATGATTGCCCACAATGGAGCACGAGCTGTGAAGGTGATCTCGGGATTGAAGGACCCGCTCGGAATTATCTGGCATGACGGCGAGCTGTATGTCGCTTCGCTCGGGCGCGTTGACGTTTTCAGTGACTTGCATGGAACGAGCTTTGCAAAGCACAAGAGAATCGTGAATGGGCCGGTCTCAAAGGGAGAGAACAATTCCATGGCGCTAGCTCCCGACGGTCGTTTCCTGATGGGGGTTACGGCCACATGCGACCACTGCGCCCCACGATCGGGCTTCTCGGGATCGATTGTGTCGTTCCGCCCGAATGGCAGCGACCTGCGACTCTACGCCAAGCGCATTCGTGCGCCCTTTGGCTTGGCCTACTTTCCCGGCACGAATGACCTATTCGTCAGCATGAACCAGCGTGACGACCTCGGCGCTAGGACGCCAGGAGACTGGCTCGGGCTGGTCAGAGAAGGTCAGGACTGGGGTTTCCCAGACTGCTACGGACAAGGTGGCGCTGCTTGCGTTGGTGTGCCAGCCCCGGTTGCGGTGCTCGACAAGCACGCGGCGGCCGGGGATGTGGTGATTGTGACCGGCCAGCTCGGCGCGAATGTGGGGACCGCAGCACTGGTGGCCGAGTGGCAGTCTGCGACGGTTCTGAAGGCCTCTCTCCTCCGGACAGGATCTGCCTACAAGGCCTCGGTTACGCAGCTTCTGATCGGCGTGAAGAACCCGCTGGCGCTCGCATCGGCGCCCGACGGCTCATTGCTGGTGGGCGACTGGAGTACGGGGACCATCTATCGCATTCGGGCCGCTTCGCAATAGTCGCGAGATGCCACGGGCGAGTAGCATGCGGCAATGGCACAAGCCAACGATGAGCTAATTCAGCGCTTCTACGATGCCTTCGCTCGCCTAGATGGTGCCTCGATGGCGGCGTGCTATGCACCGGATGCGCGCTTCTCAGACCCCGTGTTCACAGATCTGCGCGGTGAGGAGCCGGGCGCAATGTGGCGGATGCTCACAGGCCGCGCCAAGGATCTCGAGGTTAAGCTCGCCGAGCACAGGGTGGAGGGGGAGCGGGGAAGTGCGCACTGGCTTGCCGACTACACCTTCAGAACAGGGCGTAGGGTGCACAATGACGTACGGGCGGACTTTCGGTTTGACGAAGGGTTGATTGTCGAGCACCGTGACTCTTTCTCCTTTTACGCTTGGGCGCGTCAAGCGCTAGGACCTGTCGGGCTCGCGCTCGGTTGGACGCCGATCGTTCGTGGGAAGGTTCAGCGTGAGGCTCGCGTGGGTCTGGACGAGTTCCTCGCGCAATCGGCGGCTGACACTGCAGCCGGGCTCGACTAGTCGAGCTGGAACTCGCCCTCGCGATAGATCAGGCGTTCGCTGCCATCTCCTAGCTGGGCTGTGACGATCCGATCGGTGGTGGAGACGATGTCGGTATGCACGCTCGAGTTGTTAAAGCCGAGTTGCTCCCAGTCCTCTGTCTTGACATCGGTGGGGTCGCCCGCGTAGGCGTCCTGGTAAGAGCGGCCGAGCGCTATGTGCGTGTTGCCGAATGGGCCGCCGACGTTCTCGTCGTAGAGCGTGTGAGCCATGAAGCGCGTGATTCGTGAAAAGCGCCGGTCTGTGAGAGAGAACTCCCCCACGCGGTCGGCTCCCTCGGTGGCAATCATCTCGGTGAGGATGCGCTCGTTCTCCTCTGCGCTGGCCTCTGTCACACGACCCTCGGAAAAGGCCAGCCGGATGCCCTTGACCAGGTTCCCGTAGCGGTAGAGCGGCTGGTTAAAGCTGATCCAGCCCTCCGTACCGCGCCAGTCAGGGCTTGTGAAGATCTCGAAGCTCGGGATGTTGCGACCCCGCCCGCCCAGCCACTGCCGCTGCTCGCCGATGCTCACCCACAGGTCTACGTCCTCACCCTCTATATGGACTCGCTCTATGTCAAGTGCATCAAGGCGCTGACGGGTCTCATCAAGGCGCCGTCCGATCTCGC
>JBAPMC010000237.1:0-2045 GCA_049278415.1 Solirubrobacteraceae bacterium | reverse complement strand
GCATAGGCGCGGGCTTCGTTTTCCACACCGGTCCGGTAAGGATCGAGGAAGCTCGGTTCGACGGTAATGAGGTAGCCGCGCACGCCGGTCTCCTCATTGACGAGTGCGTTTTCGAGGCTGAGCGCCGCTCGCCGAGCGGGCCCGACTTGGTCAAGCAAGAGATTGCGGTTACGTCCAAGCTGTCCGTTGGCAATGAGCGCCAAGCCGATCCCGATTACAGCGAGCAGGAGCAACAATCCGATAGTCGCCGCGAGCAATCCGCCGACGCTCATACCCGCAGCCCCTCCCGAAAAGCGCGGGCGTGGCTGACTCTTGGTACTCATCATCGCTCGGTGTCCGCGTGCACGCCAACGAGGAGCATCGCCACGTCGTCGCTGAGCTCACCGCCATTCCGTCGTTCAGCGCCCTCGACGAGCTCGTCCAGTAGCACACTAGGCTGATCTCGCCAGTTGGGGTGTTGTGCGATCTGCTCGGCTATCAGTTGGTGTAGACCCTCTTCGCCGAGACGCTCAGGGCCGCCGCCAATCCGTCCCTCGATGACGCCATCCGTGTACAGCAGGATCGTCCAGCCTGCAGGCAAGCTCACCTGCTCAGGGAGCCACTGTCCGCAACTGATGCCGATGCCTGTATTGCCGCACGTCTCCGAGAGGCCAGTGATCGAGGCTCCTTCGATCAGCACCGGTCGCGGATGACCCGCCCGGATCATCGATGCAGAGCCATCGGTTAGTTGAATCTGGAGCGTGCAGAGTGTTGCGAACAGGCTAGGGAGGTGTCGCTCTTGTTCGAATACACGCTGCAACGTGCGCAATACGACCTCCGGCTGCTCCCCGGCCAGGACAAGAGCGCGCCAAGCCGCGCGCAGGCTGACGCCGATTGCTGCTTCATCGGGCCCGTGTCCACAGACATCGCCCACTACGACGTTTATGGCGCCATCGGCCGTTTGTACAAGGTCAAAGAAGTCGCCGCCGAGCAAGGCGCGACTGCGCCCGGCGCGGTAACAGGAGGCGACCCACACCGAGGAGCTCTCGATCAGTGGCCTCGGTGCGAGGCCTCTTTCCAGCCGGCTCACCTCACGTGCTTGAGACTCTGCAAGGAGAAGCTCCCGCTCCGCCTCCTCTGCCTGCCGTCGACCGATCGAGTACCGGATCGAGCGCGCCAGCTGGTCACCGTCGACGCTCCCCTTGACGAGATAGTCCTGTGCGCCTGCTTCCACTGCCGCCACACCTGCCGCTTCGTCGTCGAGACCCGTGAGGACGATCAAAGGGATCGCGGGCGCTCGCGAGCGAAGCCTCGCAACGGCGTCCAGCCCCGATGTGTCGGGCAGCCCGAGGTCAAGCAGCACACAATCGACTGCTGGCCCCAAAGCTGAGAGCGCCTCCTTCAACGTACGGCTACGGGCGATTCGAGCCCGCGGAAGCCTTTCCGCAAGCTCATCCTCGACTAGCCGAGCATCACCCTCGTCATCCTCAACGAGCAGCACGCCGATCTCTTCGTGAGCGACCGTCCGGCCGCCGCGAGCGATCATGGCCCGACCGTTGAGTGCTTGGACCTGTCAACAGGCTCTTTCATGGGCGATCATCCTATTTAGAAAGCAGTAAGCCCACATCGCTCCACGTTTGCGTCCAGAGCGTCGGGATGGCAAACCGTCCTGCTTCTGGCGGGGACCTCTTTCTGGGGGCGTTTCGCACATGCGCCTCAGGGGTAGCTGCGAGATATGAGCTCCAGCGAGCCTGAGAGCGAAAGGCGATTCACAAACGCAGATTGGCTGGCGGTATGTCTCGGGGTGCTTGCGTTGATCGCCGGAGTGGTCCTGCTCGCCGTCAATCCCGGGTTCATCGCCTCGATCGTCGGGGTTTGTCTGCTCGGGGCTGCCGCTGTTGCGTTTGTGGCGCTTGCGTTCCTATTGGTTGGTGAGAGTGAAGACCGTGACTACCGCAAGGGAGCGCTATGAGCAGCCCTACCGATTGCCAAGCATTTACTTAAACGCCAAGCGGTGGTTTGAGCGGATACTTGCCTGAACCGGTATTTACGTGCCCACCGATGAG
>JBAPMC010000236.1:0-5677 GCA_049278415.1 Solirubrobacteraceae bacterium | reverse complement strand
GGTGAAGGGGGTTTTCTCCATGAGGCCGCTGAGTTCGATGCGGACTTCTTTGGGATCAGCCCGCGTGAGGCGCTCGCGATGGATCCTCAGCAGCGCCTGTTGCTGGAAGCGTGTTGGGAGGCAGTCGAAGACTCGAGGTTGGATCCACGTTCGCTTCAAGGCAGCCAGACGGGCGTGTTCGCGGGGATCAGCTCGCAGGACTATCACCATTTTGAATATGAGATGCCAGCTGGCTTGGAGGGTTATGGTGTGACTGGGGGCGCCTCGAGTGTGGTTTCGGGGCGCGTCGCTTATACCTTTGGTTTCGAGGGCCCCGCCGTGACCGTCGATACGGCGTGCTCGTCCTCGCTTGTGTCGATTCACCTTGCATGCCAGGCACTGCGTGCGGGTGAGTGCTCGCTGGCGCTGGCTGGTGGGGTGACGGTGCTCTCCAGCCCGTCCGTTTTCCTCGAGTTCGTTCACCAAGGCGGTCTTGCGGGGGATGGGAGGTGCAGGTCTTTCTCCGATCACGCCACTGGGACAGGATTCTCCGAGGGTGTTGGTGTAGTAATGCTTGAGCGTCTGTCCGATGCGCGGCGCAACGGTCATCGGGTGTTGGCAGTGGTGCGTGGCAGCGCAGTCAATCAGGACGGCGCGAGTAACGGGTTGACCGCGCCGAATGGTCCCTCTCAGCAGCGCGTGATACGCCAGGCGCTCGCGAACGCTCGACTTTCGGCCAGCGAGGTGGACGCGGTTGAGGGGCATGGCACGGGCACGAGGTTGGGTGATCCGATCGAGGCGCAGGCGTTGCTTGCAACTTATGGCCAGGACCGTCCTGAGGGACGGCCATTGTGGTTGGGCTCGGTCAAGTCGAACATCGGTCACACCCAGGCGGCTGCCGGTGTGGCGGGCTTGATCAAGATGGTTATGGCGCTGGGTCACGGCACGTTGCCAAAGACGTTGCATGCCGAGCAGCCCTCTTCACAGATCGATTGGTCTGAGGGCGCCGTATCGCTGCTCACACAGGAGCAGCCGTGGTCGGGCGCCGGAGTCCCGCGCCGCGCCGCGGTTTCCTCGTTTGGGATCAGCGGCACTAACGCACACATGATCGTTGAGGAAGCCCCCCTTCCTGAGGGGGAGATCGAGGGAGATCTAGCTGGCGGGCCTTTGGGAGACGGGGTTGATGCGTGGGTTCTCTCGGCTCGCAATGGTGACGCTTTGCATGGGCAGGCCGATCGCTTGGGAGCTGAGCTTGGGGTTGGCGCGAGTCTGCCAATTCGGGGGGTGGGGCCTGCGCTTGCCAGGCGACCCGCGCTCGAGCGTCGCGCTGTTCTGTTGGGCGGTGCGGGTGAGGACTTGAGACCGAGCCTGCGTCTTGTGGGTCGGGGCGATGACACAGCCGATGTCATCGAGGGAGAGGTTCGCAATGCGGGACGAGCCGTGTTTGTGTTTCCGGGACAAGGTGGGCAGTGGCCTGGGATGGCCGAGGCGCTGCTGGACAGCTCACCGGTTTTCGCTGAGCAGATTGGATTGTGTGAACGCGCACTGGCGCCGTTTGTGGATTGGCGGCTTGGGGATGTGTTGCGCGGTGCGCCGGATGCTCCAGACAGCGATCGTGTCGACGTGGTCCAGCCGGCGTTGTTCGCCGTCATGGTGGCGCTGGCGGGGTTGTGGCGCGAGTGTGGTGTGCAACCCGATGCGGTCGTCGGTCACTCCCAGGGAGAGATCGCGGCTGCGTATGTAGCCGGAGCGCTGTCACTGCAGGACGCAGCACGAGTGGTCGCTGTGCGCAGCAAGGCCCTTGCGGGACTGTCGGGTCGGGGGGGCATGGTGTCTGTCGCACTTGGGCTTCAGGAGCTCGAGGCCTTGAACGGGTCGCTGGATAACCACGTGTCTGTCGCCGCAATCAACGGACCCGGCACGACCGTGGTGTCCGGTGAGCCAGCTGCGCTCGAGGAGTTGCTTGCCAGTTGTGAAGAGAATGGTGTGCGCGCTCGGCGCATACCGGTTGACTATGCGGCGCATTCGCCTCAGGTGGAGGACATACGCGAGGAGTTGTTGGTTGGTTGTGAGCCGATTTCACCCCGCTCAGCGACTGTTCCTTTCTACTCCACGACGGTCGGCGCTCTGTTTGACACAGCGGCGCTCGACGGGGACTACTGGTATCGCAATCTACGCGAAACTGTGCAGTTCGAGCAGGCTACCCGAGCTCTCATAGAGGATCAATGTCGAACGTTCATTGAGATAAGCCCTCACCCGGTGTTGACCATCGGGGTAGAAGACACGCTCGACGCTGTGTTCCCGGGCGTCTCTGAGCAGGACCCGGCCGATAGCTCGGCAAGAGAGTCAATAACGGTGGTGTTGGGATCACTGCGCCGTCAGAAGGGTGACTCTGGATGTTTTACGAGGTCACTCGCGGAAGCGTGGGTGCATGGGGTAGAAGTTGACTGGGCGGGTGTGCTCGGGGGATCGGACAGAGAGCTCCCCGACTTGCCGACATACGCTTTCCAGCGTCAACGCTATTGGCTTGACTCACATGGTGCGGCTGATGTGGTCTCGGTCGGGCAGGCATCTGCTGAGCACCCGTTGCTGGGAGCCGAGGTCGCATTGGCGGGTGACGCTGGTTTGCTGTTCACAGGACGTTTGTCCTTGCAGTCGCATCCGTGGTTGGCCGATCACGCCGTCACCGGGAATGTCCTGTTTCCGGGCACCGCATTTCTTGAGTTGGCGCTGCACGCCGGACGGCGGGTGGGTTGCGCTCGTGTGCACGAGCTGACAATCGAGTCGCCACTTAGATTTGATGAGAAGGCGGCCGTGCAGTTGCAGGTTTTGGTCGGCCCGCCAGATGAGGGCGGGATGCGCTCGTTGCAGATCGATACGCGTGCGGAGCCGATCGTTGCAGACGATCTCGATCAACCGGATGCCTGGGTTCGCCAGGCCACTGGGGTGATCGGTCTCGAGGGGGTTGAGCCGCACTCCACTGTTGACGCTCGACAAAGGGAGATGGTTTCTCGCCTGTCAGGAGTGTGGCCTCCTGAGGATGCGGTGTGGGTTCAGATCGATGATCTCTACGAGGTCCTTGCTGATCGCGGTTTTGAGTATGGCCCAGCGTTTCAGGGACTTGGCGCTTTGTGGAGAGACGGAGACGATCTTCTCGCCGAAGTGTCTCTACCCGATGAGCAACTCGCTCAGGCAGAGGCATTCGGATTGCATCCCGCGCTGTTGGACGCGGCATTGCACGCCTCGATAGCCATCTCGGGATCAGACGATGGTGCTCGCTCGGAGCTATCGCTGCCGTTCGTCTGGCGCGACGTTCGCCTCAGCAGAACAGGAGCTTCTGCGTTGCGAGTCTTGCTCTCGCAAGAACCAAGCGATGAGATCTCACTGATCGCAATAGACGAGGACGGCGGGTCGGTCCTATCGGTCGGCTCGCTAGCGGTGCGGCCCATCTCACCGGAGCAGTTGCCGGGCGCCCATGGCGCGGCACGCTCGCTGCTCGCTGTTCACTGGGAGCCCATCCAGGCTGTCGCCGAGTCAGATCTGGGTCAGTGGGTTGTGCTGGGTGGCAACGCTTCGGGCCTTAGTGACTCGCTGCGCGAAGCCGGCTCGAGCGTGGAGGGTCATGCCGACATCGCGTCGCTCACTCGATCAGTCACAAAGGACGGGCGAGCTCCAGGGGTAGTGCTGTGGGAATGCACAGCGCCCACGAGCGGCGGGGAGCTCGCGGACGGGGTGCGAGCGAGTGTTCATGAGGTATTGGGGTTGGCTCGGGCGTGGTTGGCCAACGATGAGCTTGCGGCCTCACGTCTGGTGATCTTGACTCGAGGCAGTGTGGCTGTGCAGGCAGGCGAGCGGGTGCCTGGGCTGGTCCATAGCGCCGTGTGGGGCTTGATCCGCTCCATCCAATCGGAGGCCCCCGGACGGCTGCTGCTCCTGGATATCGACGATGGGGCGCCGTCTGGGCCTTTGCTCGCGTCGGCAATCATGTCCGCCGTCGCGGATGAGGAGTCGCAGGTCGTGATCCGCGGCGGTGTCGTCCATACGCCTCGCTTGGGCCGAGCAGGCTCTGGGGCGTTGTATGCGCCAGAGGTCCCGGAGTGGCGTCTGGACACGTCGCGCACTGGAAGGATCGACGGCCTTCAGATGATCGAGTGCCCAGAGGTGGCCGATGGACTGGAGCCGGGCCAGGTGCGTGTGCAAATACACGCAGCCGGGATGAACTTCAGGGACGTAGTGGTGACCCTTGGGCTATTGCCCGACCCAGTTCAAGGTGGCATCCTCGGGGGAGAGGGTGCTGGTGTCGTGTTGGAGGTGGGCGCCGGTGTTACCTCGGTCTGTGTGGGTGACCGGGTGATGGGTTTGTTCTCGGGTTGTTTTGGTCCGCAGGCCGTAACCGATCATCGGTTGGTGGTAAAGGTTCCGGATGAGTGGTCGTTCGTTGAGGCTGCGACCGCGCCGGTTGTATTCCTTACGGCGTATTACGGTTTGGTGGACTTGGCGGGGTTGCAGGCGGGCGAGCGAGTGCTTGTTCACTCTGCTGCGGGAGGGGTTGGGATGGCGGCGGTGCAGATCGCTCGCCATCTCGGTGCGGAGGTGTTCGCTACGGCGAGCCCGGCTAAGTGGGATGCATTGGAGGCGATTGGGTGTGAGCAGTCGCGTGTGGCTTCCTCTCGCGATCTCAGCTTCAAGGAGCGGTTCTCGAGCGTCACTGGTGACGAGGGTGTGGATGTCGTTTTGAATTCTCTCGCAGGGGAGTTTGTCGATGCGTCGCTTGATCTGTTGCCTGGGGGTGGAAGGTTCATCGAGATGGGCAAGACGGATATTCGCGATGCGCAGGAGCTGGCACGGGAGCGTCCGGGTGTTCTCTATAGAGCATTCGATTTGAGTGAAGTCTCGCCCGTGCGTGTTCAGGAGATGCTCTTGGAGTTGTTGGGATTGTTTGAGCGAGGCACACTGGATAGGCTCCCGGTTCGGGCCTGGGATGTTCGGCGTGCGCCGGAGGCTTTTCGGTTTATGAGCCAGGGACGCCATGTTGGCAAGATCGTGCTGACGCTACCTGTGAGCTTCCAGGCCGGCGGGACAGTTCTCATAACGGGTGGCACCGGCCAGCTCGGCGGTCTGCTGGCTAGGCATCTGGTTGTCGAGCATGGTGTGTGCGATTTGGTTCTGACGAGTCGCAGGGGCCTTGATGCTCCAGGTGCAACATCCTTGAGGGATGAGCTGACGGCGCTCGGTGCTTGTGTGCGGATCATCGAGTGCGATGTTTCAAACCGGGCGCAGATCAGTGAGTTGATCGAGTCGATCCCCAGCGATCGTCCATTGAATGGTGTGGTGCATGCCGCAGGTGTACTTGACGACGGGACGCTCCAGTCGCTCTCGGCACAGCAGGTAGATCGTGTGCTTGCTCCCAAGGTGGACGCGGCGGTCCACCTTCATGAGCTCACCCAGCACCTCGATTTGGACGCATTCGTATTGTTCTCCTCCGCTGCTGGAGTGCTTGGAGCTCCCGGGCAGGCGAATTATGCGGCGGCGAACGCTTTCCTCGATGCGCTCGCCGCGCACCGCCGCGCACGGGGGTTGGCCGGTACATCGATGGCTTGGGGGTGGTGGCAGCAGACCAGCGAGATGACCGGTCAGATGGGGGAGCTCGACCTAGTGAGGATGAAGCGGTCGAGCATTCAGGCAATGTCCTCACAAG
>JBAPMC010000235.1:0-2984 GCA_049278415.1 Solirubrobacteraceae bacterium | reverse complement strand
ATCACGGCTGGCAGGTCTTTGGCGTAATCCTCGTCGTGGTTGGGCTGGGAATCGCGGTCGCAATAATCGTTGCGGTCGTCGCCTCGGGCCTTGGTGTGGCGGGTGTCGCAATCATCCAATGGGTCGTCAATGTGCTCGTAGCCCCGTTCACCGCGCTCATAAGCGCCGTCCTCTATTTCTCGCTGCGTCGCGTTCATGGCGAGGCGGTGGCAGCGGGTCCGTCCACCGGAGGTCCCGTTTCCAATCTGGGCTGATACCGCTACACAGTTGCTCGCGCAACCTTGCAGCAGTCGCCTACCCATGTCCACGGTTGTTCGAACGCACGTATGTTGTGCCGATCCACTCTGATGATTAGCGCTGCTTCTGCACGTAGAGGAGCTGTCCATTATCGAGGCGGTAGACGGTGCCGACTGGCTGGCCATGACCGCTCGCGGCCGGGGCGCCGGATGACGGTGATGGCAGTGTCTGTGTGTGCTTGGTAGTCGGAGTGCGTGCTTGCAGACGGTGGGTGTGCTGGTTGAGCGTTAGGCCAAGCCCGGCGATCAAGAACGCAACAGCAAGGACGATGCCGATATCGAACAAGTTGACAAGGCCGTCGAGTGGGTCTCCGGCGGCGTCTTCGATGTGGCCGTGGCGACCAAGTCCTGTGCGGCGATTCATGGGTCTATTCCCGGTGGGATCGGCGGACTGAGCTGCGTTGTAGTGAGTATTTGCGTGGCGGCAGCCTGTGGAGTTAGTGCGCGCATCTGTCCCGGGTTTGGGACTGTGGGAGGAATTGTTGCTCGCTCCAGCGCGGTGAGGTCTTCGCTGTACATGCGGGTGCGGGTGAGTGTCAGCGCAAACGCGACGGTGCCGACGAGCAGACCGATCGTGGTTGCGGCGAAAGCGGTGCGCAAGTCCATGGCCAGTGTGCTCACTTCGCCGCGGCCGAGTGCCGCGAGTCCTGGTGCCAGCGAGATCAGGGTACCCATCAGGCCAAGCGCTGGTCCGGCGCGGACGAGGATGCGGGTGTGGTCCAGGCGTCGTTGGACGGCTAGCTCGTAGTCGGCGAGCGCGTGCTCGATGCCGGCCTCGCCGGCGAGGATGGCTCGGGCGATCTCCAGGAGCGCGTCTCTTGCGAGGGAGCTTGGTGCGCGGGCTGAGAGCATGATGGCCTGCTCGGGGTTGGCGACTACCTGACGGGCGAGGCTTCGCAGCACGCCCCGCCCGGCTCGTGCTCGAGACCACAGCTCGATCGCGAATCGACCTACCTCGGCGGCGCAGACGAGGAGTACCAGTAGCGCAAGGATGAGCACAGGTATGCGCAGCGAGGAGGCGATCCGTGCGAGCGCTTCGGCGAGGCCGCCGGTTGCGGCGAAGGTGCTCATAGGATCACCTCGGGGCGCCTTCGCTCGATCTGCGTGCCGATAAGGACGGACAGGAGGAGCGCGCCCGCGATACCAATCGCCAGCCAAGGAGTTTGATTGCCTCCTGCCCGCGCGCCGTGCAGGCCGGGAGCGCCTGGTTCGAGCGCGTTTTGAGTATCTGTGCTCCCCGGTGCTCCGATCAGCACACCTTTGATTTCCTGTCCACCGGCCTGCTGGGCGCTCATGCCGGTGGTGGAGAGCCCGCGGATTCCCGCGGAGCCGCCCGATCCCGTTCCCGCTGAGGCGGACCCTGGACCTTGTGTGTTCTTCGTGCTGTCGGTGGACGTGGAGAGGCCGGTGCCGCTCGCGGCTGCTCCCACGCCTTTGACAGCCGATCCTGCTCCTGTCCCGTGGTGGTTGCTGCTCGGCTCAGGTGCTGGGGTTGCGGCGGCGAGATCTGTAGTTTGGCGCCGCGCGCCAGGGTTTCGATGCTGCTTGGTGGCGTTCTTGTGGGTCACATGCGCATGAGTGCCGTGGAGTAGCCGTACCCCGCCGGGCTTCCTGCCCTTGCTCTGCGGTTGCGGGCGACTGAACAAAGGGGCGCCGTTGCCGCCGCCACCGGCGATCACGCCACTGCCTGGTTGGGAAGATTCACCGCCCTGGCCCGGTTCAGCCGATCTGGGCGAGAATGTTGCCGCTGAGCCCGTGCTGGGGCCTGTCGGCGTACTCTCTTCTTTCAGGGGAACCGAGGGATACGGGAAGTATCCACCGGCGAACGTGGGCGCGGCCATCGCGGTCATCCACAGTGTGTTCGCGTCGCTCGAGGCCTTCCATTGGATGCTCCCGTCAGGCTGCTGTAGGGATTCCATGTAGTCGAGGGGTTCACGGCCTGAGCTCTTCATCCACGTTTCCGGGTTTTCTCCGGCGGACCACAGACCCTGTACCGCCCACGCCGTGGAGGCGACGTTCGATTCGCGTTCGCCGGGGAACTGGGGAAATCCGCCGTCCGGCTCCTGGGCTTTGTGTAGGTATTCGAGCGCTTTCTGCTGGGAAGGCGCGTTGTGCCGGCCGGCGGCATTCAGCGCCTCGATCGCCGCGGCGGTCATGTCCACTTCGCTGGGGTCGCCCTTGTCCCGCCAGGGCCAACCGCGATCGCTGTTCTCCTGGCCGATCAGCCATTCGGCAGCAGATTGCAGAGCTTCCTGTGCGGCGGACTCCTTGACCAGGGCAAGGGAGAGGATCGCGTAGATCGTGTCGTTGACTTCGCCGTGCCCCCCCGGCACGAACGGGAAGGAGCCGTCCGGAAGTTTCCGCGCGAGGATTTCGCCGACCAGATCGATCCCGGCGAAGCTGTGCGGGTCGGTCCCCGACGTGTCGACGACGAGCAGTTCCCGCTCGAGAGTGGTGGTGCAGGCGGTCGGCGCACAGAGTTCTTCCTGGATGCCTTGACGGAAGTGCTCGACGAGGAAGCTGTAGGCGTCTACCCCGCCGGGCTGGGCCTGATCCCGAGGGTTTATTCCGGCAGCGGCGAGTGCGAACGCGACCCAGGCGCTGAAGTCCTGGCTGGGCGGTTGCCCCGCGTTGGCGAACCCCCCGTTGGGCAACTGGACGTCCTGCAGGTAGCGCACGGTGCTATCC
>JBAPMC010000234.1:0-2770 GCA_049278415.1 Solirubrobacteraceae bacterium | reverse complement strand
GCTAGAACGCCGGGCCGAGCTAGGACCGAGACGCACAAGCCGCGCGAGGCAAAGAAGCAGACGACGACTAGCGACGACACGACCCGCGATCACCACGGATGCGCCAGCAGTCACATTCCCCGTACGGGCCACCAGCGGACCAGCGCCAGCGGCCGAGCGGATCGGAGAGAGCCACCGGCAAGACACAGGCACCGCCAGGCACGCACCGGCAGATAGCCGAGGTCCCTGTGATGAGTACCAAGGGAGGACGCAGCTACCTACAGACATAGAGATCTCGCAAATCGCGTCTGCCGAAAAAACCACGTCTGAGCAGGCAGAAATGCCGCCGGGGGCGAAAGCGCGCAGGACCCCGAGACGGACCCTTGGACGGACCCTGAAACGGACCCTTGGACGGACCCTCAGACGGCCCTCCCTGGTCATCGTCGAACACCCGGCCGAGGCCAGCTCGGCTTGACGGCCTGCTCGAGCACTCGGTGAGCGAGTGGCGGCGGGACCGCGTTGCCGACCTGCTTGAACTGACGGGTCCGCGCTCCCTGCCACGGGTAGCCCTCCGGGAACCCCTGGAGCGTCGCAGCCTCCTCAACGTTGACCCGCACGGCATTCGTCGCCTGAGACGGAGCTGGCATTCCTGGTCGCCACCCTGGATCACGGTCGCGGTAGGTAGGAGCTGTGACCTCCGCGCTAGTTCGCAGAGTTGTCGCCGGGCGGCGACTAACCCAGCTGGGCCTAACGCCGCGCCTCACCCTTCGACGGATCAGGCTCTGCTTCCGCGGGGCACTCATCGCGATGACCCCGATCTCCCGTGATAAGCCGAGAGGGCCTGCTCGACGATGCGCTGTGCGAGTGGCGGAGGGACGGCGTTGCCGACCTGGGTGAACTGCCGGGTGCGGACGCCTTGCCACGGGTAGTCGGCAGGGAAGCCCTGGAGGATCGCTGCCTGCTCGACGGTGACCCTGACGGCGGTCGCCCTCCGCCGTTGCTGGTAGCGGCCGGCGGGATCACTGGCGTTCTCCTTGTGGCCTGGGGGATGGACCCGTCGATCACAAGCGACCGTCGTCGCGGGCCGCTCGCCCGCCCAAATAGGTGTGCCCTCCGCAAGCCCGGCGGCGAGCATGGTTGGCGCAGGCTTGTTGATGGGCCGTGGCCTCGCGCCGCGTTGGCGAGTCTCATAGGCGCAGGGGATACACTCGACCTGATTGAGTGCCTGCCTGAGGTGGACCGTTGGCGCGGGCTCCTCGGCCGCGCGGACGGCTGCATTCGTTTGTGTGCCGTTTCGCCATGCCCAGCCGCCGCGCTCGACGCTCTCGCCGGGTGGGAGCTGACGACCGACGAGCGCGCCGTCCTTTGAGCGGCGGGTTGTAACGAGCGTCGGTGCCGGGCGATGTGCCGGCCAGTCCGCCGACCTGGCCTCGCTAGAGGAGGTCGCTGGGTTGATCCCTTGGGCCTGCCAGCGATTGACTCTCGTCGTGACGGCCTGCGACGGGGCGCTGGTCGGGTCAAAGCCCTCGCGGATTCGCTCGCCGCTGCGCCTGATCTGCACGCATGGCTTTCGTTTCCACGACCTTGTCCTCACGGTCAGCGTCAGCGCGGGGTTGCACGCGGGGCGACGGTCGCGCTTGCGGTAGGTCCCCGTGTCGTCCTTGGCCGACTGGTTGCTCGGCGTGTCGTTGCGGCGAGGGAACCCGACCTCCTCGGAAGCGGTCCAGCCGAGGGCGTGCGCCATGCTGACCCAAGGCAGCAGGCCAAGCTCCTCCTCGGGTATGTCCGTGCGGCGAGGGCTGTAGGAGCGGTGCGTCGGGGTGGGTAGGCTTACTGGCCCGTCGAGTGACGCAATCAAGAAGGCGCGCTTGCGGGTCTGGGGCACCCCGTAGCGCTCAGCGGATAGGACCCCGGCCGCGGAGTAATAGCCGTGTGTGGAGAGGAGGTCGGCGAACAGAGTCCATAGCTCTAGGACTGCGGGAACCTGCTCTAGCGCGATCCATCTGGGACGGAGCGCAACGGCATATCTCAACGGCTCGACCGTCAATAGAGATCGCGGGTCGTGGCAGCCTTCGCTCCACGCCCTGCGACTGTCGTTGCCGGCGGCAAGCTCGTGTGCGCATGCGATCACGAGCGGCTTGTCCACCTTGCCGAGACCCTTACCGGCCGTGGAGTATGCCTGGCATGGAGGGGAGCCGACGAGTCCCCACACCCCTCCCAACTGCAGCGGGTCAAGCTCTGCCACGTCTGCTTGTAGGCGCTCGTGACCGGCTGCTCGGGCAGTCTCACACGCCCAAGGGTCTGTCTCGATCCCGAGCGCTGTGAGGTCGAGCATTCGGAGTCCCTCCTCCCAGCCCCCTGCGCCCGCAAACAGGTCAATGATCTTTCCTGGCTGGTGATCAGCCACCGAGGGGTCGCCGGGAATCGATGTCTTCCTTGACTTCGGCATTTCAAGATTCCTTTCTTACTGGGACGCGGCAGAGAAGCAGTTACGCTCGATTGACCCGAGCTGTCGTGCAACACGGGCCGCTCATTCCTTCACCCGACTTGGGGAGGGTGGTTGGGCATATCCGTAGACGGGTGCGGTCTCGCCTGCGCTGGTCGCATCTGCGGGTAGGAACGGTCCGACGAGCGCGACGTGATTTGCATAGTTGCCCTCGATTGCCGTGATTCGCCCGTCGGGATAAACGCGTTGCACGATTCCTACGTGCGTGCTTGATTCGGGACCCTGTCCGTAGAAGACCGTGTCGCCTGGTGTGGGTCGCGCGGTGGGTGGCAGCACTTTCCTGCC
>JBAPMC010000233.1:0-3058 GCA_049278415.1 Solirubrobacteraceae bacterium | reverse complement strand
GAAAAAGGGTTCTGGGGTAAACTGATTTGATCGCAGCATCGCCAGGAATTGGCAAAGCTCTCAAAGGAAATGA
Source organism: Solirubrobacteraceae bacterium (assembly GCA_049278415.1). Lineage (GTDB taxonomy): Bacteria > Actinomycetota > Thermoleophilia > Solirubrobacterales > Solirubrobacteraceae > Palsa-744. Next base: position 2,985 of record JBAPMC010000233.1, on the reverse strand, counting down.
GGGGCCACTCGTTGAGAGGCCCAAGCGACCACCGGATGCGGGAGATAGCAACATGCGAAACACCTTGAAGGCCTGTGATGGGCTACAGCTGGCAAACGCTGCACCGATCGGCCGCGGAGGTGCGCGCCGGCTCCGTACGGTGCGTGGGCTGCTCGCTCTCCCGCTGGCGCTGGCGCTGATCGCGCCTGGCGCCACGGCGCTGGCGGCGGAAGCGACGACCAACTACACCCAAACCACACCCCCGCCGAAGACGGAAACCGTACCTGCCCCGACCGTACCAGCCACTACTACGCCGGCGCCGAAAACGGAAACCTCCCCGACAACGAAAACAGAAACCACCGCCGAACCCAAACAGGAAACCGCCCCTACTCATACCTCGAGCACTGGCAAAGAAACCGAACCCGCCAAATCGGGCACTGAACCGACTGCAACAACGGCGAACAAAGCCAAAACGCTGCCCTTCACCGGCCTTGACCTCCGCTGGATCACCCTTGGGGGCCTGTTGCTGGTAGGCATGGGCATGTCGATCATGGTTATGCAGCGTCGCCGTCACGGCGCAGGACGCTAAGAACCGCGAACTCGAACTGTGAGCACACGGTCGCCGGCTTGACGCCGGCGACCTGTCGCTCTCGGCTCTCAGCTTGCGATCGTGGCCTGCGATCGTCGCCTGCGGTCAGCTTCTCGAGCTCAGCCGCTGACGATCACGAGGTCGCCGATCGAGAGCAGCGGGAACACTCGCCCTGCTGTTTCGATTGGCAGCTCCACGCAACCGTTTGACTGTGGGGAGCCATAGGAGGCCCGAGGGAAGCCGTGTACGGCGTCGCCGCCGTTGAAGTAGTTGACCCACGGCACGCCCGGATCACTGTATTTGGAGCCGTCCGGGTTGGTGCCGGTCATCGTGGTTGAGGTGAGACGCGAGTAGATCGGGAAGGTCCCGCGTTCGGTTTCAGCGCCGGGCACGCCTGTGTTAGCGGGCGTGGTCAACACCACATGATGGCCACGGTGCACCTCGAGCGTCTCGGGAATCGACTCTGACACGGTCACGAACGTGTACGGCGTCGGATCATCGTGGCCGAGCGTTCCTGCTGCGAGCAGCGACGCCCAGGTCGAGCTGTCTGGCGTGCCTGTGGGAGAGAGGCCGTGCACCGACTGGAACACCATCAGAGCCCCGCGTGTCGTTGGGTCGAGGTGTGAGTAGGACAAGCCGGGGGCGTGGGCCACATTTGGCTTGAAGGGCCCTTCCGGTGGGTGGTAGAGATAACGGGCCGCCACGCTCCGCGTCTCTGGGCCCTTGCCGCTGTTCTGGTTGTAGCGCGAGTGGAGCGTGTAGGGCAGGTAGCCCAGTCGCGCCAGGCTCTGCTGCAGCGCCAGCGTCGAAGGGCAGGCCACCTGCAAAGTGAGCGTGCGGCGCTTGCCGAGTGGGAGCCTCCCCGTTGCGGTGGTGCCGGCCCACACGGTCAGCGTGTAAGTGGAGCAAGGCTCGAGCGTGGACTTGGGCGTGAAGTACTCATAGTCTCCGACAGTCGTCCACTTGCCGACTGTGCTCGGGCTCAGCATCGGCACGGGCGAGCCAGGCGCCGGGGCAGCTGAGAGGCGCACCCGCAGCGGTGCGGTACCGTCGGTGATAGTGCCCGACGGAAGGCCAGTGAGGCGCGTGCGCACCGTCGGCTTCGTCGGCGTGCTTTCCACCGGTGGCACGATCGGGGTAGTAGAGGGCGTGGTTGGCGCCGTCGTCGTTTCGCCAGCCGGTGGGGAGACAGCCGGCGTCGGCTGAGCGCTCGCGCCACCCGATGGGAGTTGCGTATTGGCCAATGCAACTCCTGACAGCGCAACGGTCACGAGCGCCAGCGCAACCGCTTGTCCGATGAGCCTCTTGACGGTCAATGTGTCTCCCTTGAAGACGTGGTCGATTCAAAGCGCCGCTCGCTGCGAGCGCATCGGCAGGCGGGGAGCAGAGCTTGACCTGGGATGGTGCGCACGGTCGTCAAGCCTAGCCCCAGGGTTGGCCCTTCTCGCCACTTGGGCTCAGGCTTGCAACACAAATAGTGAGCCAGCTCGAGCTGGCGGGTACGTGATGCGGATGAGAGGACTCGAACCTCCACCTGGTCACCCAGACACGGACCTGAACCGTGCGCGTCTACCAATTCCGCCACATCCGCGTGTCGGGGCAGCGACGATATCGCACCGAGGCAGGGTGCAGAGGCGCGATTCGCTGCAGTCGATAGCCGGATCAGTCGCCCTCGTTCGGGATTGTGCGATCGTCGTTCCGCGGGCCGCTTTGCTAGCCTCGACCACGAGCATCTAGCCGCCATCGTCTAGGGGACTAGGACGCCGCCCTCTCACGGCGGTAACACGGGTTCGAATCCCGTTGGCGGTATTACGAGCCTATGCTGGAAGTGCTGGCATCCGATTGCGAGCCTGCCGTGAGGGTGGTGTCCTCGAGCGGTCCGTCAGGAGCGCTGCGCACGGTTTCGCTGCCACGCCGCAGCCACGCCTGCTGCTCCGAGTGCGCCCATGGCTGCAGTCACGCTCGCAGCGACCACGGCTCGGGAGAGCAGACGCCGAGCTCGCCGGCGTACGTAGAGAAATCCCGTCCCTACCGCCGTGGCCAGGAGGGCGTCGTCGATCTGATGCTCGATTCGCTTTGAGGCCATGTTGGCGAGTCTACATCGAGTGTGGCCCAGACTACGTGGGCTCGAGCTTCGAGCTGGCTCTCAGCTCGTTACCTCGACAATGTCACCTAGCTTGAGCATCCCGAAGACCGTCTGCGCGGTCCCGATTGGCAGCTCGACGCAGCCATTGGACTGCGGACTTCCGTAGGAGGCGCGTGGATAGCCGTGGACGGCGTCGCCGCCGTTGAAGTAGTTCACCCACGGCACATCTGGTGCGACGTATTTCGTGCCGTCGGGGTCTGTTCCGGTCATCGTCGTGGAGACGAGCCGCGAGAAGATCGGGAAGGTCCCTTGAGCGGTTTCGGCGCCGGGC
>JBAPMC010000232.1:0-11402 GCA_049278415.1 Solirubrobacteraceae bacterium | reverse complement strand
CGAGAGCACCAGTTCAGCGTGCTCTCCGACCTGGCGCAACACGGCTTTGGCGCCAGCTGGCAGGGAGGCGAGCTGTGCAGTGCTCACCCGCGGCGTCGGAGCTCGTGAGCCGCTGTCGAGCGCCACTGCTCCAACCAGCACACCTATGCCCATTGCGCCTGCAAGCGTGAGCGCTTGCAGGCGGCGCGAGCGCCAACGGAGACGAGCAGGCTGCGGGCGGTCGGCGCCAGCGCCGGCGGCGTGCAGCAACTCGGCCTCGGAGCGCACGGTGGCCATGACCCGCTCGCGAAGCTCTTGGGAGGCCACCACCCGCGGTACGGCAAATGGCAGCGAGTCGGCGACCGGTTGCAAGCTCGATACGTCTGCGCAGCACCTAGCGCAGTCATCGAGATGCTCACGGTAGCGCTCGGCCTCCTCGCGCTCGAGCGCCCGCAGGACGTATGCAGCGGCCTGCCCGCGCTGCTCGCACTCTGGATCATGTCCGTGGCTGCTCATGTAACCGCCTCCGAGGTGGAAAGCCGACTTCGCATCTTCTCCAAGCCGAGGCGCATTCGACCCTTGACAGTTCCAACCGGCAGATGGAGCATCCTGGCAATCTCAGTATGGGTGAAGCCACCGAAATACGCCAGCTCGATCACTCGGACCTGCTCTGCCGGCAGCTGATCGATGGCTGTGCGAATCTCCCGGGCCTCGTCGCGGCGAACAACCTCCACATCGGTTCGCTCGGGCGCTTCCATGCGCTCATGAAGATCGTCGTCGCTGACGTTCTTGCCGGTGCGTAGCCCGTCACGGCGCAGCGCGTCCACCGCGCGATGGTGGGTTATGCCGAGTATCCAGTTGCGCACGCTCCCACGCGAGCGCTCATAGCGCGCCCCGCTGCGCCACAAGGAAAGGAGCGCCTCCTGAACCACGTCCTCGGCGAGCGCACGACGGCCGATCATGCGGTAGGCCAACGAGAAGGCTGCATCGGCGTGTCGCTCCAGCACGATCTCGAAGGCAACAGCCTCGTTGCGGCACACAAGCTCCATCAGCTCCTCGTCTGCGAGCTTTCGGAGCTTCGACGGCGACAGGTCGATTTGGCGGCTGGATTTAGGCATCTGTCAAGACCTGGCCTTGAGTTGTCTTGCTCATCTATTGGCTATTCGCAACGAGCCGGCTTGCGGATCAATGAGGAGCTCAAGCAGTCTCGCAGGATCAGCGAAGCCGCTCGAAGGCTCAAAGCTAGGTGTGATCCACATAGAAGCCTGCCGCGAATACAGGCATGCGAGCCTCGATCCCTCGACCTTCTCTCGAGGAGCAACGTGTCAAACGTCGCATTGAGCCGTCGCATTGAGCCCACGCAATATGACCGCATATCTTGGAAGTCCACTGATCAAGTCCGAATAAACCAATTCCTAAAGAACGCCAATCGGAGGTAACACTTTCATGATGGGTCTCGACAATCCAATCCACATAGCCTTTCTCCTGATCGTCTTGCTGCTCGTCTTCGGGGCAAAGCGACTGCCGGAGATGGGCCACTCACTCGGCACGGGCCTGCGCGGCTTCAAGGATGCAATCGGCGGCGAGAGCACGCACATGCCGCTAGCCGCCACCGAGCAGTCACAGGCGCCGACGCCGGTAGCTGTCCACGTCCCCACGGCCCAGACGCCTGCCGCACCCCTGGCGAGCGTCCAGGACGACCGCGTCGCGTGAAGCCGCCAAACGTCATGTGTGCAAGAACAACAAGCGCGCAGGCTCCGGTGCAAGCCGCGAGCGTGAGCAAAGGGAGCCACCGTGGCCGTCGCGGTCGGTAGCGTCGGGTATGAAGAGCGCCTCAGTCTGGTGGACCACCTGACTGAGCTGCGCACCCGCCTGATCGTCTCGATCGTGGCGCTCGCGGTGGCATTTGGCGTTTGCATGTGGCAGAACCACGCGCTGCTTGAGGTCATCAACGCCCCGCTCGCCCACCAGACCCAGAAGCAGGTGAGCGCGGGCAAGGGACCGCTCGGCGCCACCTACACGGTTCAAAAGAATGCCCGCGACGTGGCAGCTCAGCTGGCGATCGTGGTTGCCACACTCGAGCGCCCCGGAAGCGGCGCGAGCCCGGCCACTCGCATCTCTCTTCAAAACGTGAAGCCGCGCCTACGAAGGGACATCAAGGCCCTATCCGCTCCACCTACCGGCGACCGGCCGGTGACGCTCGGGATCGGCGAGCCGTTCAACACCACCATCGGGGTGGCGCTGATATTCGCGTTCATCCTGGCATTGCCGGTGCTGCTCTATGAGCTCTACGGCTTCCTCTTGCCGGCGTTCAGCCCCGAACAACGACGAGTCACCACTCCATTGGTACTCGCGATACCGGTGCTGTTCACGATCGGGGTGGCATTCGGGTACTTCGTGGTGCTGCCTGCGGCGGTGCGCTTCTTCCAGAACTTCAACAGCGGCCAGTTCAACGTGCTCGTGCAGGCAAGCCAGTACTACCACTTCGTGGCGGTGGTGCTGCTTGCGATGGGCCTCGTCTTCCAGGTGCCCGTCGCCATCCTTGCGGCCACCCGTGCGGGCATCGTCACGCCCGCCCAGCTTGCTCACAATCGTCGCTACGCGATCCTCGCTTGCGCCGTGATCGCGGCATTCATTCCGGGTGACGCTTTGACACTGCTGCTCGAGACCGTCCCGCTTTACCTGCTGTTCGAGGGGAGCGTGCTGCTCGCGCGAATCTTCGAGCGACGCGATCGACGCTCCTCACTTCAACAGGCGTGAGAGACGCCGGTCCTTGAGGGTGCGTCCTTCCGTCTGACAGGACGGACAGTAGGCGATCACGTAGTCCTCGAAGTGCACCGCGAGCAACGTGGTGTTACAGCGCGGGCACGGCTCGCCCTCGTGGCGGTGCACCTTCAGCGGCATCGGCAGCTTGTCCGGGATCGGGATCATCACGGCCTGCTCGTAGTGTTCGATAGCCCCCGCAAGCGTGTCTACGATCGCCGCCGTCAACGCAACTGTCTCGTCCTCGCTCAGGTCGTTCGCGCGCTTGAAGGGCGACAGGCGAGCCTCCCACAGGATCTCGTCCACCCACGAGCGCCCGATGCCGGCGATTGTGCGCTGGTCGCGCAGCACAGTGTTGAGCGGGCGCGGTGCGTTAAGCAGCTCTCCGAGCGGCGGCAGGCTCGGCCATGCCTCGGGACCGAGCGTGGCGATCGACTCGTCGTCCTCGAGCTCAGGGCGGTTCAGCAGCTTGGCCCACGCGGCCTGCTTGGAGCCGAACTCACGCAAGCGCAGCTCGGCCTCGCGTGCGTCTCCCCCAGACCCAGGCTCACCCTTCCCGTCCTCACTCCCGAGGAGCACTCGAACCAGCAAGCGTGAAGTCCTGTCACGTGGACCCGCACGCTTGTCATACAGCTGCAGGCGTCCCGCCGACATGAGATGAATCATCAGCACCAGCTCGCCGGATACCTCCACCACGAAGTGCTTGCCGCGCCGCCCCACGCGCTCGATCGTGCGTCCCTCCAGATCGGTAAGCGGAGGGTCGAACGTGCGCATCACCTTCACTCCGGGGGCAAGCACCGATTCGATCTGCGCACCGCGCAGCGCCTCGTCGAGACGGCGCGCGGTTATCTCGACCTCGGGCAACTCCGGCATCGCCCCATCGTAGGACCACGAAGCGGGACAATGGGGTCCTGCCTACGGGGCGACCGGACCCTCGCTCTCAGGATGCGGTGGTGGACGACCCGTTGTAGAGGACTCCACTCGGGCTGCGCCAGCTCACACGCCAACGTGACCCGGAGACAGGAGAATGGAGTGTCCAATAGCCATTTGGACCGGTCTGGACCATCTTCAGGAAGCGATAGTGCTTAGAGCCTTTCGGCTCGACGAGCACTCGCACCTGCGTGATGCCTTGCGCCGGCCGTACGAGCCCCCACAGCGAGTATCCGTGCCTGCTTCTGGAGACAACCAGCGGCAGAGGGAACTCGTAGTAGATGGGCTTGCGCACCCCTTTCTGTGTCTCGAGGCCCGTTTGGAAGCCCACGAACGCGCCGCCCCCACCGGTGGCGATCGAGCCGCTGAGTGGATCGTCGTGCATGAGGTATTGAGAGAAGGAGACCACGCGCGGGTTTGACCAGGCGATCTTCTCCGCGATGGCGTCGTCTTCAGCTTGGGCTTGCCGTGAGACACCGAGCACGTTGGGCTTGCTCTGGATTCCGAACTCCGTGAGGTAGATCGGGACGTGCCGGGGGATCGCGTGGGCGCGAGCGGCCGCGTCAAGCGCGCTGGATAGGCGCCAAAGCGTTCCGATGGTCACTTGATCCTTTTCAGGTGGCCTGTAGAGCACGCCTCTGGAGGGGTGTGTGTATGGGTGATGGGCGTATCCGTAGATGGGCAGCTCGGCGCATGTATTGGACATGCGGTAGTTGCTGTCCAGGCACAGCGACTGGCGCAGGAACGCCAGTGGCGCGACCTCGCCCAGCAGAGCGCCGGCCCCTTCCTGGCGAACATTTACCGTGTCGGAGCCGAACGGCGCGGTTTCACCCATCAATATCTTGGGATCGGAGAGGCCGGCTGCCTTCAGGCCTTCGTAGCCTGCCTCGAACAGCCCGCGGTAGATACGCGGCGAGGCGGGCGCGCCGTTGGCGTTGAACTGCGGGCGTAGCCAACCGGAGATGTTCGGCTCGTTCCAGATTGCATACAGTGATATCTCGCTGCCGTAGTGCTTGCCAACCGCGGTCATGAATTGGCGGAAGTCGAGATCGCTCGGTCGCGTTAGGTAGGGAGCTTTTAGATTCGACGTGGCCCACCTCGGTACCGGGGAGGTTACGGTCAGTAGGACGTGCAGGCCGAGCCGCTGGGCTTCTGCGAGCAGCACGTCATACTGTCCCCAATTGTAATTTTCGGGGCTTGTCGCATCGAAGTTGGGGCGCTTTGCACTGTTCGCGGCAGGCGCTACGTCGTGCCAGTGAAGCTCTACGCGAATCGCCTTCACTCCAAGGTGACGCATTTCCGCGACCACCGACGGTCGTGTCTTAGGGTCGAGCAGATCGTGTGGCGCCTCGAAGAACGTTGTCTGATTGTGTGAAGCCCAAGCGGGGCCACCTACTCCAATACCGCAGACCACGCACACAACCGCGAGAACGAGAGACATTCTGATGAATGAGATAATTCTGACTTTGCACATGCTTCTGTAACAAAGTCACACCTTCGGTGTTGCGGTGAATTTAAGAGAAACTCAGGATGCAGCGATCGGCGGGCCGTTGTATACAACGCCGCTCGGACCGCGCCAGCTCACACGCCAGTGCGAGCCCTGTACCGAGGAGCGAAGCGTCCAGTAGCCGCTGGAGTTGGTCTGCACCAGCTTCAGCGTTCGGTAGCTTTTCGACCCCTTTGGCTGCACGAGCACGCGCAGCTTCGTGGCGCCTTCGCTGGGCCGCACGAGCCCCCATAGCGAGAAGCCGTGTCCCTGCTTTGACACCACAAGCGGCACTGGGAAGCCGAAGTACAGCGGCTTGCGCGCGCCGGTTACCGTCTCCAGACCGGTCTGGAAGCCCACGAACCCGCCATTGACACTCGACCCCGGAGGCCCGCCGAGCGGATCATCGCGCAGCAAGTACTGCGAGAAGGCTGCCACGCGTGGGTTCGACCAGGCGATCTTCTCGGCGATTGCGTCGTATTCGGCTTGCTTGGCGGGCGCCACGCCGAGCGCTCGGTTCGGGAAGCTCTGGATGCCGAACTCGGTCAGATAGATCGGGATACGAGCAGGGAGAGCATGGGCTGCAGCCGCCTTGTCAAGCGCGCTTGAGAGCCGCGAGAGCACGCCGATCGTCACGTCGTCGGCTTCCGGCGGGCGATAGGTGGGGGCGCCCACTGTGTAGGCGTGGTGAGCGTAACCGTACGCCGGCAGCGCCCCGCAGGTGGCGGACTTGCGATATTTCGAGTTCAGACAGAGCACATCGCGCAGGAACTCGAGCGGCGCAACGTCGTGCTGTAGCGCTTTGCTGCCTTCCCTGCGCACGTTCACCCTGTCATAGCCAACCGGCGCCGTTTCCCCCATCAGCACCTTCGGTTTGGAGATTCCCGCAGCCTTCAAGCCTTCATAGCCTGCCTGGAACAGACCGCGGTAGATGCGCGGCGAGGCGGGCGTCCCATTGCGGTTGAACTGGGGTAGCAGGAAAGCTGGATGATCGGGCTCGTTCCAGATCGCATACAGCGAAACCTCGCTGCTGTAGTGGCGACCCACAGCCGTCATGAATTCCCCGAACTGCCTGTCGTTGGGGCTGGTTACGAGCTTCTTGTCGTTGTGACCTGCGGTGGCCCACTCCGGGACCGGCGAGGTCACGGTCAAAAGCACCTGCCAGTGCAAACGCTGGGCTTCCGCGAGCAGCGGATCGTAGTTGCTCCAGTTGTAGCTCGCTGGGTTGGTTGCTTCGAAGTTGGGACGCTTAGTGCTGTCGGGGGCGGGCGCAACACCGTGCCAGTCGAGCTCCACCCGCAGCGCTTTCACGCCGAGCGACTGCAGCTGGGCAAGAGCCTTGGCGCGAGCCGCCGGGGTCACGTTGAGCAGGTCGCGAGGGGCCTCGAAGAACGTGGCCTGCGAGTGGGATGCGCTCGCCGAGACGGGGGCCAGGGCAGCGCACGCCAGTACGACGCAAGCGAGCGCGATCAGTGGGAGCGTTCGCATCCTGATGGGTATGAGTGCGTGAATATTGAGCATTGGGGGCTTAAGACACCTTGGGGTCGAGGATGTTGCGGTGCAAACGGGCTCACCGTCCTTTCAGCCTCACGACAATCGCAGCGGCTCACCGCCTACCGCCACAGCTCGATGCCCTCCATGGCGCCGGCGTTGTGGCGTTCGGTGTAGCGTGCGAGCGGATGAGCTCGGCGGTTGCTCCAGACGACATTGTTCACAGCCATGCGGACGTCGCCCCGAGCGCACGTCCTCCGCTGCTCGTGCTCGAGCCGCTAGAGCGCTTTCTCGACGGGCACGGCCTCGGCACAGGCGCAGTCAGGGCTGAGCCGATCGGCGATGGCCATTCGAACGTCACCTACCTGATTGAGCGCGATAGCGGCCCCGAGCTGGTGCTGCGCCGCCCGCCTCGTCCCCCACTCCCGCCGAGCGCCCACGACGTGCTCCGAGAGGCTCGCCTGCTCAAAGCGCTCGAGCCCACCCCGGCGCGCGTGCCCGCGGTGCTCGCAGTGTGCGACGACGAGGAGCTCATCGGCTGCCCCTTCTATGTGATGGAGCGAGTGCAGGGCGAGGTGATCGTCTCAGAGACCCCCGCCGCGCTTGATACGCCCGAGCAGCGCGCGCGAATCGGCGAGCAGCTTATCGACGCGCTCGTGGAGATCCACGCGGTTGACTGGGCTGCCGCCGGGCTCGAGGGCTTCGGCAAGCCCACCGGTTACCTGGAGCGCCAGCTACGGCGCTTCGGCGGATTGTGGGACCTGAACAAGACCCGCGACATCCCGGCTGTTGAGCGCGTTGGTGCATGGCTCTCCGAGAACATGCCCCAGTCCGGCCCCGCCACGATCGTGCATGGCGACTATCGCCTCGGCAACACCATGTTCGCCGCGCACGCCCCTGCCGAGCTGGTGTCTGTATTCGACTGGGAGATGGCCACAATCGGTGATCCGCTCGCCGACGTGGGCTATCTGTGCATGTTTTGGAGCGAGGCGGGCGACCCCGAAGGTGGGTTGCGCGAGCACCTCGGCCGGGTTACCCGCGCCGAGGGATTCCCCACGCGCGCCGGACTGATTGCACGCTATGAGGAGCGCTCGGGGCGCTCTATGAGGGACCTGCGCTGGTACACCACCCTCGCATTGTGGAAGTCTGTGGTGTTCATGGAGGGCAACTACAAGCGCGCCATAGCGGGCACCACCGACGATCCCTACCTGAAGCAGTTCGGGGAGGGCGTGCTCGAGCTCGCCCGCCAGGCCGAGGAGGTGGCACTCGGTGGCTGACCAAACAAACAGCGCACAAACCGCCCCCGCAGCGACAACGGAGGCTCAGGTGGAGCAGCCCGTAAGTGGCAACGGCCGCAAGGGCCTGCTGATCGACTGGGGCGGGGTACTCACCACCAACCTGTTCACCTCCTTCCACGAGTACTGCGTGCGCGAAGAGATTGATCCGGCGGAGCTCGGCAAGCGCTTCAGCGCCGACCCCGAGTTCCGCGAGCTTTTGATAGCGCTCGAGAAGGGCACACTGGACGAGGTCGACTTCGAGCTGCGCTTCGCCGAGCTGCTCGGCGTGGCGCCCGACGGCCTAGTCGACGGCCTATTCGCCGGCGTGCAACCTGATGTTGCAATGGTTGAAGCGGTGCGCCTGGCGCACAAGGCCGGTATTCGCACCGCGCTCGTCTCCAACTCGTGGGGCGTGCACCGCTACCCCCACGACGTGTTGGCCGAGATCTTCGACGGCTTGGTCATCTCAGGCGAGGAGGGCACCCGCAAGCCGGCACGGCGCATGTATGAGCTGGGAGCCGAGCGCGCGGGGGTGGCAGCCGAGCTATGTGTGTTCGTGGACGACCTGCCGTTCAACCTCACGCCCGCCGAGGAGCTCGGCATGGCGACCGTCCATCACACGAGCGCCGAGACCACGATCCCAGAGCTTGAAGCGCTGTTCGGCATCGCGCTCGACGGCTCGCCAGACCGCTAGCTCACCAGACTGCCGGCTCGTCGAGCCGACGGTGAGCGTCACGGTGAATGGGAGCGCATCATCCGCCCCATTGCCCGAAGGCAGGATATTTTCGAGCACTTCGAATCGAAGCCTTTCCATCTGAGCTGGGGTGAGGCACAATCGGTAGGCGCGTCCCTGCTCTGACCTGCCGGACGAGGAAGGGTGGCGCACAACACAACCAACCTGAAGGGATCTAATTATGAGACACGTCAAGCCCATCGGGCTTTGTACTCTGCTCGCGTTGGCGCTGAGCGCCGCCCTCTCCACAAGCGCCTTCGCGGTGGAAGGCCCGTTCTACAAGGTGGCTACCTTACGCTTGGCGGCGGGTAGCGCCCAGACCCTGGCAGTGAAGGCGACACAATCGTATGTGTTCAAAATCACCACCACGAAACCGGTGACGATCTTATGCACGACCATAGTGCTTGAAACGGCCGAAATCTTAGGGTCGACCGGAGCAAACGCAGGCACAGGGCAAGAGACACTCAGATTCGGCAACTGCTCAGTCACAGGCAACGGGGCAGACTGCAAGATAAAAGGCTTTGGAATGCAGTCGGTGCCCCTAACCCACACTCTGTCTTACAGCGAAAGCGGACGAAAAGGCACAGTCCAGATGTTGTTCAAGCCCGCCTCTGGGCAGACTGAATTCTTGCCCTTTGAATTCGAAGAATGCACGGTGGAGAACGGCCTCGAGCAAATCTTAGGGTCGGTCATCGCAGAAGTGCTTAACGGGTTGAGCGCCGTCATCGTGGGCTTAGAACCCGCCGAACGAGAAGCCTGGTCACTCCACTTCCCGACTACCCCGATCACCAAAGCATTCACCGAAAGCGGGGGCTCCGTGACCGAACAGTTAGCTGGACTGGAATATGAAATGAACACGGCCTCGATGGAAGGCCTAACGGAAATCCAGCTCGGGGCGACCATCCACCCGAACTGGGGCTTCTTCACTGCATAGGACTGCAGAGGGTTGTCTCTGGGCCGGGACTGCACAGCACTGCAGCTCCGGCCCAAGCCAACGATCAGTCCCTTTTGCCACGCCCATAAAGCACCTTGAAGAGGCGCGAGATCATGCGGGTGTTCCTCGGCTTGTAGGGGAACATGTGCACCTCACGCTTGAGCGCAAGCTTCGGCGTCACCACTATCGCCTGCTGGGAGCAGTACTTGCGGATGCCGCCGGCCGCGTGACGTGAGCCGAGACCTGAGGCCTTGGCGCCGCCCATGGGCAGCTCGAGCGCGGTGTAGTTGACCATCGCGTCGTTGACGTTCGCCGCGCCCGATTCAAGGCGCCGGGCGATCGCCTCGCCGCGCTCGGTGTCGCGTGAGAAGACCGACGCTCCGAGCCCGTAGGGGGAGTCGTTGGCGAGGCGCACGGCCTCCTCAGCGTCAGCCACCTTCATGATTGGCAGTGTTGGGCCGAAGGTCTCCTCGGTCATGATCTTCATGGTGTGGTTCACGTCCACGAGCAGCGTGGGCTCGTAGAAGCGCCCGCTGACGTTCTCCACTGTTTTGCCGCCGACGAGCACGCGGGCGCCCTTGTCGACCGCGTCGCTCACATGGTCGACAACCGTGTCGAGCTGCGGCGGGAAGGTGATGGCGCCCACGTCCACCGAGCCGGGGCCGTGTGGCGCGCCGACGCGCAAAGCGCTCATCTTCTCGCAGACCTTGCCCACGAACTCGTCATAGACCGGCGCCTCGACGTAGACTCGCTCGAGCGAGATGCAGGTTTGGCCGGCGTTCTGCATTGAGTAGTAAACGGCGATGTTGGCGGCGCGCTCGAGGTCGGCGTCTGAGAGCACGATCATCGGGTCCTTGCCACCAAGCTCCAAAGAGCAGGGGATCAGCCGCTTGGCTGCACTCTCCGCGACCTTGCGCCCGGTGGCGGTGGAGCCGGTGAACATGATCATGTCCACGCTGTCGGTGAGCGCCGCACCGGTGCCACCGCGGCCGGTGGCCACCTGGAAGACGCCGTCGGGCCGACCACACTCGCGCAGCCCTTCAGCCATGAGCAGCGAGGTGAGCGGTGTGACCTCGCTCGGCTTGAGGATCACGCTGTTGCCGGCGGCAAGCGCCGGGATGCAGTCGCCGAAGGAGTTGGTGAGCGGGTAGTTCCACGGCCCGATCACGCCGATCAGACCGAGCGGGCGGTAGCGCAGGATCAGCTTCTTGCCCTTGAGCATGATTTGGGAGGATTTGATGCGCTCGTCGCCGAGGTAGTTGGGGGCCTCCTTGGCCCAGAAGCCAAACGCGTTGGCGGCGTAGGCGATCTCGGCGAACTGGGCGTCCTCGTAGGTCTTGCCGGTCTCCGAGATGATCGTCTCGATCATGCGCTCGGAGTTGTCGATCAGCCACTTCTGGGCGCGCAGCAGGATGCGTCCACGCGCCTCGAAGCCGAACGCCTCCCAGTTGGGCTGGGCGGCACGCCCACGCGCCACGAGCTCTGCGACCGCGGCGGCGTCGAGGTCGGGAACGTGGGCGACAACCTGACCCGTGGCGGGGTTCTCGACGGGGATGTCGGCGGCGGGGGGCGCCGCGCCGTTGCCGGTGTGGTGTGGGTGCTGCTCAACCGTCGCCATATCGCTGTCTCCCTGCCTCGTTTCGCTCCGATTCAAAATCGAGGGGCCCGGCTCGCCGGCCTGACGGCCGGCTGCGCCACCCTCTAGTGAACAAGGCTACACCCGATTGGCCGCCCGGCCAGACATATTTGTGTTCCAGTAGGTGCATGCACCTACTGGCATGACCGCACGTGTGCGGTCATGCTCCGAGC
>JBAPMC010000231.1:0-2527 GCA_049278415.1 Solirubrobacteraceae bacterium | reverse complement strand
GGATAGCGCAGCTTGCTCTTGAAGGTGCCTTGGATCGTGTCGCCCTTGGAGGCGATCGACTTTACATGGCCGCTCTTGACTTGTTCGAGGAAGAACGGGTTGAACGACACGGTCACTCGCTGCTGCCCTGTCGCTGGCGCAAATATGAGCACCGAGAGCCAGTTGAGCGCGATCAGGAACAGCACGAACCACCAGAAGCTCGGCCTGCGGTGTGGCGGAGGTCCGCTTGGTGGCTGCTCGGGCATCCCGCGCCCGTCGGGTGCCGGGGATACGTGCCAGCCGCGCTTGTCGCGTGGCATCGGCGGGTGAGTATTGGTTTTGCTGACGTTTACACGATCAGGCTCTTGCGGCGTTTGATCGGGCACCGGGCGAATGCTACGCACCGGGACTTACCGGCGGTTAGTCGTCATCGACATCTCCGTAAAAATCCGCAGGTCGTGAAGGAGCCGGCCCGGATGCTCGGCGGATGACCGGGATTTAGCTTGTAGCCGACCCCGACAAGGAGACCTGTGATGTTCAAGAATGTGCTCGTGGGAGTGGACGGCAGGCCCAATGGCCGTGACGCCATCGCGCTCGCCTCCCGTCTCACCGATCCCAATGGAAAGCTGACGCTCGCCCACGTGCACAGCGGCCCGCTGCATCCTTCCCACGCGATCACTCCGGGCTTGCTCGAGGAGGAGCGTGAGGCGTCCCACAAGCTGCTCGAACGGGAGCGTACTGCGACGGATGTCACGGCGGAGCTTGTCAGCCTCGTGTCGGGAAGCCCCGGCCGGGGCCTTCACGAGCAGGCTGAGGAGCAGGGGGCCGACCTGCTCGTGGTTGGCTCTTGCAGCCATGGCGCGTTTGGCCGCGCGATGCTCGGCGATGACACGCGCGGCGCACTGAACGGTGCTCCCTGCGCGGTCGCGATCGCTCCCCTGGGCTACGTCGAGCATCCTGTCGGGGCGGGCTCGGGGGACTCGATAAAGAAGGTCGGGGTCGCCTATAACTCCTCACCGGAAAGCGAGACGGCGCTGGCAATGGCGCGAACACTGGCGGCGCCAACCAATGCGACGGTTCATGCGCTTGAAGTCGTCTCGATCCCGACGGTCGCCTACACCGGGATCATCCCGCCCGCGCTCGGGGAGAGCGCTGACCTGATGCTCCAGGAGGCAGATGCTCGCATGAAGAAGCTGCCGGATGTAGAGGGCCACGCGGTCTACGGTCTCGCGGGTGAGGAGTTGGCGGCTTTCGGCGATCACGTGGATCTCCTGGTGGTGGGCTCACGCGGCTACGGTCCCGTCAAGCGCTTGGTGCTCGGCAGCACCTCTGACTACTTGCAGCGCCACGCGCGCTGCTCGCTACTCGTGTTGCCCCGCGCGGCTGCTATCCAGGCCGAGCCGGTGCGATCCTGAGCCCAGGCTCAGCTCGAGGTATTTGTGATGCCGCGCCGTTTCTGCACGCTGGCATGATCGCGTTGGAGCAGGCGCGCGTCGTCGACGATCTCGCAGACTTCCGAGGGCTGCTTGACCACGTGGAGCACCGCGAGGTCAGCGGCGCTTATGTGCCGCTCGGACAGCGCGCGCTCACGCAGCCACTCGATCAGCCCGTCCCACTCGCCATCGCCGAGCAGGATCACAGGGAAATGGCGGATGGTCGCGGTCTGGATCAGAGTCAGGGCCTCGAACAGCTCGTCCAACGTGCCGTAGCCGCCTGGGGCTATCACGAACGCGCTGGCGTAGCGGACGAACATCACCTTGCGCGCGAAGAAGTGGCGGAAGCGAAGCCCGATGTCCAGGTAGGGGTTCAGGGCTTGCTCGTGCGGGAGCTCGATGTTGCAGCCGATCGACAGCGCGTGAACATCGTGCGCGCCGCGGTTGGCGGCCTCCATCAGCCCTGGCCCTCCGCCGGTGATGATCGCGTAGCCGGCTCTGCCAAGGCACGCGCCCAGCTCGCGGACGAGCTTGTAGTGGGGATGCTCGCGCGGGGTGCGCGCGGAGCCGAACACCGTCACCGCGCGCTCGACATGAGCGAGCGCATCAAAGCCGCGGGCGAACTCGCCGGCGATGTCGTGAACGCGCTCGGCGTCTGCGGCCCGCACCTGTGGGGTCTCATCGCCGAGCCACAGAAGGAGCTCCTCGTCGAATGTCAGCTCGTCTCGGGGGCCTTGAGCCTCGTGTGCCACGGGCCAAGCGTAGAGTCTGCACCGTGGTTGACGACGCGAGGGTGACAGGCCCACCGGCAGTGTTGTCGGGTGGGGAGCTGCGCGTGTTGGATGCCTATTGGCGCGCGGCGAACTACCTGTCGGTCGGCCAGATCTACCTGCTCGACAATCCTCTGTTGCGCGAGCCGCTACAGATCGAGCACGTAAAGCCGCGCCTGCTCGGCCATTGGGGCACGACACCCGGTCTCAACTTCCTCTACGCGCACATGAACCGGATGATCCGCGCCCGCGATCTGAGTGCCCTGTTCGTGGCGGGCCCCGGTCACGGTGGTCCGGGGGTGCTCGCGAACGTGTACTTGGAGGGCACCTATAGCGAGGTCTATC
>JBAPMC010000230.1:0-4311 GCA_049278415.1 Solirubrobacteraceae bacterium | reverse complement strand
CCTACTAGCCGATCACGAGGCCATCGAGGAGGCGGCTGTGGTCGGGGTCGATGACGCGAAATTCGGCCAGCGCTTGAAGGCTTTCGTAGTGTTGCGCAAAGGCTCTGACCTCGACGAGGAGGCCGTGAAGGAGTACGTGAAGCACAATCTCGCGCGCTACAAGGCGCCGCGAGAGGTGGTGTTCGTGGGAGAGTTGCCGCGCAACTCAACCGGCAAGGTGCTCAAGCGAGAGCTGCACAAGATCGGCTAACGGCGGACTCTTACTAATCTGGAGGGATGTCTGGTGTGACGGACCTTCTCGATCTGGGTGGCCTGCGTCTGAGCGCAGGGGAGGGACGGCGTTTCGAGCTGGCGGTGCACGTAGAGCCGCTGACTCTCGGAGGCGAACCGTATGAGGTGCAGCCGGCGGCGGTTCCGCTGAGGCTCGACGCATCGCGCATGACCGGCAACGGCTACGCGTTGCGTTTGCGCTTCGACGCAACGCTCGTGGGCGCATGTATGCGCTGTCTGAAGGATGCTGATCTTCAGATCGAGGTGGACGCACGCGAGGTCGATAGGCCCGGAGGCGGGGAGGAGCTCTCCAGTCCTTACCTTGAGGATGAGACGCTTGACCTTGCGGGCTGGGCACGCGATGCGTTCGCGCTGGCGCTGCCTACACAGGCGCTCTGTCGTGAGGATTGCGCGGGACTGTGCGCAGTGTGCGCGGCTGATCTGAATGAGACCGGGCCCGAGCACGCACACGAGCGCGCTCCTGATCCGCGATGGGCGAAGCTGAGCGAGCTCAAGCTCGAGTAGTCGAGACTGGAGTACTTGAAGATCGAGTAGTCCTGGTAGCCTTTCCGGCCGATGGCGGTCCCCAAGAAAAAGCAGTCGCACAGCCGCACCGCGCTGCGTCGCGCCAATCACAAGATTGAGGCGCCCACCGTGAACGAGTGTCCTCGCTGCCACAGCCCGCGCAGACCACACCGTGTGTGTCCCGTGTGTGGGACGTACGCGGGTCGTGAGGTGGTGGCCCCCGAGGCGCACGGCCACGACCACGACCACGATCACGACTGAGGCGCTCGTGAGCGGAGAGTCCGCTCGAGAAGGGGTGGTCGTCGCAGTTGACGCCAACGGCGCCGACATGGGAGCCGGCGAGGTTGCGGCAGGTGTTGCCCTGGCTGCGCAGCGGGGTGTGCGTGTGCTCCTGTTTGGCCCGGCTGAGGAGTTTGGGGATATGGGGTCGTGCGTGGAGGTCATAGATGCGCCTGTGTCGGTTGCCAAGAGCCCTGATCCGGCGCGAGCAGTTCGATCGAAGCCCGATGCATCGATCGTGCAGGCTGCAAAGGCCGTCGGCGACGGTCGTGCGCAGGCGCTGGTGTGTGCGGGTGGCACCGGAGCGGCGCTGGCGGCGGGGCTGTTCAACGTGAAGCGGGCACGGGGCATCCACCGTCCCGCGCTTGCCTTGCCGATCCCTGTCCCGGGACCCACGCTTGCTCAGCCCGTAACGCTGCTTGACGTTGGGGCCAACGTGCAGGTACGGAGCGAGCACCTGGTGCAGTTCGCGTTCATGGGGGCGGCGTTCGCGAAGGCGGTTCTGGGGATCGAGCATCCGCGTGTCGGTCTGCTTTCAAACGGCGAGGAGGCGGAGCGCGGCAGCGAGGTGGTTGTGCAGGCGGGTGCTGTGTTGGCGGCACGCTTGAGCGATGGGGATTTGCGTTGGGTGGGCAATATCGAGGGCCGCGACATCGTGGGAGGGGTGGCTGATGTGATCGTCACCGACGGGTTCACCGGCAACATCGCGCTCAAGTTGATGGAGGGTGTCTCTCAAACGATGCTCGGCGCGGTTAGGGACGCCGCGAGCTCCTCGCTGCGGGGCAAGCTGGGTGGGATGCTGCTGCGTCCCTCGCTCAGGGGGTTTCGTGAGGAGATCGACCCGGAAGGTCAGGGAGGCGCATATCTGCTGGGCTTGCGCCGCCTCGCGGTGATCCCGCACGGGCGCTTTGGCAGGCGCGGATTCGCCGAGGCGATCATTCGTGCCGAGCGAGGCGCACGCGAGGATGTGGTGGGGGCCACTCAAGCGGCGCTCAGAGATGCAGGAGCTTTGAGGAAGGCGCCTGTGTCCGCTGATCCGGCTAGCCTGGCAAGCGAATGACCCGCGAGCAAGTGTTCGTCCTGATACAGGCCCACCTGGCCGACGAGTTGGACGTGGATCCCGAGCAGATCGGCGAGAGCACCCACTTCAAGGAGGACCTCGAGGCCGACTCGCTGGACCTCTACACGCTGGTGCAGGAGCTCGAAGACACCTATGGGGTGCAGATCCCGGACGAGCAGGCTGCTGAGATCCTGACAGTCGGCCAGGCCGTGGATTTCGTGATGGCGCACTCAAACGATGATTGAGGCCAGCAAGAGTGGGGTAGCGCCGCTGACGGCGCTGTTCGACGAGCTGCCCGAGGAGCTGGCGCGACAGGTGTTCACGCACGCGTCGTGGACCGAGCGGCGCAGCGACTCCTATACGCGGCTCGCGTTTCTGGGTGACAGCGTGCTGGCTCTGGCGGTCACAACACATCTCTATCCGCGCTTGGAAGCCGAGCGCTTTGGAGCGGGGCGCCTTACAAAGATCCGTGCACAGGCGGTATCGGGACGTTCTTGTCGCGCGGTCGCCGAACGCTTGCAAGTGGGGGAGCGTTTGCGTGCTGCTGCTCCTGAGAACGGTGAGGGCAGGCTGGTGGGGCTGCTCGAGACCGAGCGGGTGCTTGCCTCAGTGATCGAGGCGGTGATTGGAGCGTGTTATCTGCACGCTGGCTACGAGCGCACCGCAGAGGCTGTGGTGGAGGCGTTTGCTCCGGAGATCGAGGATGCGCTCGAGCATCCGCTCGACTTCAAGTCGGCGCTCCAGGAGCAACTTGCAAGGCGCGGAGAGACGATTGCCTACGAAGTGACCGACGAGCACGGCCCGCCGCACGATCTCACATTCGTGGTGGTTGCGCTGGTGGACGGCAGGCCGCTCGGCAAAGGGAGCGGTCGCAGCAAGAAGCACGCTGAGCAGCAGGCAGCCAACGAGGCGCTGGAGAGCCTCGCGAAAGCGTAACTGTGCAATGCATTTGAAGACGCTCACGCTGAAGGGCTTCAAGTCGTTCCCGGACCGCACCAAACTGGACTTCGGTCCTGGTGTGAGTGTGGTGGTGGGGCCGAACGTGTCGGGCAAGTCAAACGTCACGGACGCGCTGCTGTGGGCGATGGGGGAGCAGTCGCCGCTGGCGGTCAGGGGTCAGTCGATGCAGGACGTGATCTTCGGCGGCGGTCGCGGTGTGCAGGCACGCAGCGCCGCCGAGGTCGAGTTCGTGCTCGACAACTCCGACGGCACGGTGGACCTGCCACTGGCGGAGATATCGATCCTACGGCGCCTCGACCGCTCGGGCGAGGGTGAGTATCGCCTGAACGGCGCGCGCTGTCGGCTCGTGGACGTGATCGAGGTGCTCTCAGACACCGGCCTCGGCAAGGAGACCCACTCGGTCATATCTCAGGGACGGGTCGAGGCGATCGTGACCTCCAAGCCTCGTGACAGACGCTTGCTCATCGAGGAGGCGGCTGGGCTCGGTAAGCATCGCAAGCGCCGTCGGCGTGCTCAGCTGAAGCTCGAGCGCACACAAGAGAACCTCGACAGGGCGCTTGACGTGGAGCGCGAGGCGCGCACGCGTTTGCGGCCGCTCAAGCGCCAGGCAGAGGCAGCGGAGCTGCACGAGCGTCTCGAACACCAGATGCTGCAGGCTCGGCTGGAGCTGGCTAAGGAGGCCGTCAGGGCCAGGCGCAAGGAGCTGATGGAGGCAGAGGAAGGCGTGCAAGCCGCCAGAGCGGCGCGCGAGCAGATCGAGTCACGCCTGCGAGCCGTCGTCGAGCGGCGAGGGCGGGCGGAGAGCGCTCTCGCCGAGCGAACCGAGCGCCATGACGCGCTCGCCAGAAGGGTCTATGAGGCGCGCTCAGCCCGCGAGCGCTTGCAGATGCGCGGTGAGCAGGCGGTGGCCACCGCAGCAACCGTGTCCCAGCGTGCGAGTCGCATCGAGATCGAGCTTGGCGCGCTTGAGCAGGCCTATCCGGAGGACGCGGCCGGGCAGGGTGCGGCGGCCTCGGAGAAGACGGCGAGTGGGGATCGTGTACAGGCGATCGAGGCTGCGCTCACGGAGATCGACAGCGAACGCGAGCGTGAGCTCGAGCGCGAGATCGCAAGCCTTCAGCAAGAGCGCGAGCGGGCCGCCGAGCAGACAGGGCAGCTGGAGGCGCGGGCACTGGCCGCTCGTGAGGCGCGTGAGCAGGCCGACACGCAAGCAGGAC
>JBAPMC010000229.1:0-9848 GCA_049278415.1 Solirubrobacteraceae bacterium | reverse complement strand
TCGCCGCCGACGGCACTGTGCTCGGTCCGGCATTGCTGTCGAGCTCCTTGCCGACCGTCAACGGCTCGATCGAGCCGTCTCCTGGGGCGCGTCTCAGCGAACCGGCGGCGCTTGCCGCCGTGGTTGTGCTCGGCGCTGCGCCGGCGCCGCTTGCACGCTTCGTTGTGCGTGTCTTCAAGGGCCCTGAAGGACTGACGGTGGCGATGCGCAACGGCCTGCTCGTCTATTTCGGTGACTCCACGAGGCCACACGCGAAGTGGTTGTCCCTCGCGCGTGTGCTCACCTCGCCGAGCGCGGCTGGGGCCGTATACGTAGACGTGCGCCTACCTGAGCGTCCTGCGGCCGGGTTCTCCGCCGAGTCCGCCACATCCGCCTCCACGCCCGTTGAAAGCGGGGCCTCTGATCCGACGGCCGCGGCGCTCGCGTCAAGGCTTGCCAATGCTGTCGGCGGAAGCGCAGAACCGTCCTCTGCCTCCTCCGGGACATCCACCTCGGGCGAAAGCGAAGCCGCCTCGGGATCTTCGGGAAGCGAATCCTCGAGCTCCGGGGAAGCCTCCTCGGGGTCTGAAGAAAGCACTGCGGCGAGCCAGTCCGGCGCCGCAAGCGAAGCTTCGTCCACGGCGGCCGGTGAAGCGTCACCGACTCCCGCCGCGGGCGGCTGACAAAGGCTAAAGCTCTACTGGAGGGTAACCGTGCCCGCGGGCCGATTCTCGAGCAGTGGTTGAGAGTTGGCGGTTCTGCAATGAATGTTGCGAGAGTGAGGGTTGCCGTTGACAGGGCGAAGTTCCCTGCATAACTTGCGTATTCTGACGGTACGCCGGGTGTAGCCCGGCAAACCTTAAACAACTACTGAAGGCTTCGGACATCATGGAGAGCGGCGGCAGCTATTTGGCGGTCATCAAGGTCGTGGGAGTCGGCGGAGGCGGGACCAACGCGGTCAGCCGCATGGTCGACGCAGGGCTTCGCGGCGTGGAGTTCATCGCCGCCAACACCGATGCGCAGGCGCTCGCGATGTGCGACGCCGACATCAAGCTGAACGTCGGCCACGAGTCCACCAAGGGGCTCGGCGCGGGCGCTAACCCCGAGGTTGGCTTTGCTGCGGCGGCGGAGTCGCGCGATGACATCAAGGAGGCGCTGAAGGGCGCCGACATGGTGTTCGTCACAGCAGGCGAGGGCGGCGGCACGGGAACCGGAGCGGCCCCCGTGATCGCAGAGATCGCCAAGAACGAGATCGGCGCGCTCACCGTCGGGGTCGTCACACGCCCGTTCGAGTTCGAGGGCAGCCAACGCGGACGACAGGCCACCGAGGGCATCGAGCGCTTGCGCGAGGTGGTCGACACGTTGATCGTGATCCCCAACGAGAAGCTGCTGGCTGTAGTCGAGCGGCGCACATCGATGCTCGACGCCTTCCGCGAGGCCGACAACGTCCTGCGCCAAGGCGTGCAGGGCATCACCGATCTGATCACCATCCCGGGTCTGATCAACCTCGACTTCGCCGACGTGCGCACGATCATGCACGACGCCGGCTCGGCGCTCATGGGCATCGGCACCGCCGGCGGCGAGAGTCGCTGCGCCGACGCTGCCAGAGCGGCGATCTCCTCGCCGCTCTTGGAAGAGTCCGTTGACGGCGCCACCGGCATCCTGCTGAACATCACCGGGGGCAAGGACCTCGGCCTGTTCGAGGTCAACGACGCCGCCGAGATAATCCAGAACGCCGCCGACCCCAACGCCAACATCATCTTCGGCGCTGTGATCGACGAGAGCATGAGCGACGATGTGCGCGTAACCGTGATCGGCACCGGCTTCGACCACCGTCCCGGGCGGGCGGTGCGTGGCGATCGCAAGCGCCGTGAAGGCCGCCCCGACCGTGGTCCTCGCATCGACGATCGTCAGCGCTCCGCGCTTGAGATCTCCGACGAGGACATAGACGTTCCACCTTTCCTGCGCTGACCCTCACTTGGGCGTGAGCCGCACGCTGGGCGCTGGCTCGGTTTGGCGATGTGTGGGGCCTGCGCCGACCCCGGCTTTCGATAGCCTGGCGCCCGTGGCGACCCAGGCCCCCAGCACGCCCCGGCGTACGTCTCTCTACGAGCGCCACGTCGCGGCCGGCGCGAAGCTCGTCGAGTTCGCCGGCTGGGAGATGCCCGTTCAGTACTCAGACGGGGTGCGCGCCGAGCACATGGCGGTGCGCGAGCGCTGTGGCGTATTCGACGTCTCGCACATGGGCGAGATCGAAGTCAGCGGGCCCCAGGCGTGCGATCTCTTGCAGCGGCTGCTCTCAAACGACGTCTCGCAGATCCGTGTCGGCGGCTCGCAGTACAGCGTGCTCTGCGATGAGAGAGGCGGTGTGCTCGACGACCTGTTCACCTACCAGGTCGAGCCCGACCGCTACCTGACTGTCACAAACGCGTCCAACCACGAGCGCGACCTCGCCTGGTTTAGCGCGCACGCAGACGCCGAGGGTTTCGATGTGCAGGTGCGCGACCGCATCGATGACTACGCGATGCTCGCCGTGCAGGGTCCGCTCGCCCGCGAGATCGTGCAAGCGATCTCTGACGCGCCGCTGCCCGCTCGCATGACCGCCGCCATGCGTCGTCTCTCAGGGGCTGACGTGCTCGTATGCGGCACCGGCTACACGGGCGAGGAGGGCGTTGAGCTCCTGCTGGCGCCGGCGGAGGCACCGACGCTATGGGACGAGCTCTGCCATCGTGGCGCAGTCCCGGTGGGCCTTGCTGCACGCGACACACTGCGTTTGGAGGCCTGCTTTCACCTGTACGGAAACGACCTCACGAGCGAGCGCAACCCGATCGAAGCAGGGCTCGGCTGGTGCTGCCGCGAGGACACCGGCTTCATCGGGGCGGAGGTGATCCGCGTAGCACGTGCGGCCCATGCCACTCCCGTCAGCTCGACGTCGGCCGAGTCGGCGATGAGCCCGGCCGGCCGGCTCCCGGAGAGGCTCGTCGCGTTCATGCTCGACGGCCCCGGCATCGCCCGCCAGGGCAACCCCGTAGTCGGCGGCGGCGAGGTCACGAGCGGCACGCTCTCGCCCTGTCTGAACGTCGGTATCGGCCTGGCCTATGTGCCCGCCGAGCGCTCCGCCGTCGGCACGCCGCTACAGATCGATGTGCGCGGGCGCGTGCGCGACGCGCAAGTTCACGCCAAGCCATTCATTGCCAAGAGGACTTGAATACCGTGCCCGAAGATCAACGCCGAGACGAGGAGCCCCGCCGATGGCCGACGTGAGCTACCCAGAGGACTTGCTGTACCACCCCGAGCACGACTGGGCCCGTATCGACCCTACTGATCCGGCGCTCGCAACGCTCGGCATAACCTGGTTCGCGCAGGACGCGCTCGGCGAGGTCGTGTTCTTCGATCCGCCGTCGCCGGGGACCGCCATCACCAAGGGCGAGCCCTACGCCGAGGTCGAGTCGGTCAAGGCGGTCTCCGACGTGGTGGCGCCGCTCTCCGGGGAGATCGTCGAGGTCAACGAGGCGCTCGCTGGTGGCCCTGAGGCGATCAACGAGGACCCCTACGGCGAGGGCTGGCTCGTGAAGGTGCGCCTCACCGATCCATCCGAGCGCGACACGCTCCTTGACTCCGGCGCCTACAGCGACACCCTGGGCGGCTAGCGACAGCGGCTAGGCTCACCGGACTTGACTCGCTACACCTCAGTCACAGACAGCGACCTCGCCGCGATGCTCGCGGCTATCGGGGTTGCGAGCATCGAGGAGATCTTCGAGCGCCAGATTCCCGAGGCGGTGCGCCTGGGTCGTCCACTGGCGCTGCCCGACGGCATGGGTGAGCAGGAGGTCTACGAGCATCTGCGTGCGCTTGCCGCCCGCAACGTGAGCGCTGAGGAGGAGCTGTGCTTCCTCGGGGCCGGCATGTACGACCACTACGTGCCCGCGATCGTGGACATGTTGATGGAGCGCTCGGAGTTCCTCACTCCCTACACGCCCTATCAGCCCGAGATATCCCAGGGCGGGCTGCAGGTCATGTTCGAGTATCAGACCGCCATCTGCGAGCTCACCGGGCTGCCCGTCTCAAACGCCTCGGTGTATGAGGGGCCGAGCGCGGTCGCCTCCGCCGGCTACCTGGCAAAGCTCCACAACGGCCGCTCGCGCTTCGTCGCTAGCGCCGGGCTTCACCCGCACACGCTCGCCACGCTGCGCACTTACGCCCACGGCTATGGGATTGAGGTGGTCGAGGTTCCGCTCTCGGGCGGCGTCACCGACCCCGACGCCTGGGAGCAGGCGATCGACAAGGACACTAGCGCCGCGATCTTCGCCCAGCCGAACTTCTATGGGGCCGTTGAGGATGCCGCCGCGCTCAGCGCCGCCGCGAAGGCGGCAGGCGGCTCGCAGCTAGTCACGATCGCCCAGGTTGACCCGATCGTGCTCGGAATCCTCACCCCGCCCGGCGAGTGCGGGGTGGATGTTGCGGTAGGGGAGGGCCAGTCGCTTGGGAACCGTTTGGACTTCGGTGGCCCCTCGTTTGGATTCTTTGCCGCTCGTGAGCAGTACCTGCGTCGGATGCCCGGCCGCATCGCGGGGGAGACCACGGACGTCGACGGCCGTCGCGGGTTCGTGCTCACGCTGCAAACGCGCGAGCAGCACATCCGTCGCGAGAAGGCAACCTCCAACATCTGCACCTCTCAGGCGCTGAACGCGCTCGCCGGGGTCGTCTACCTCAGCTGGCTCGGTCGCACGGGGCTGGTCGAGCTGGGCGAGCTGTTGCTCAGGCGCAGCCACTACGCGCGCGAGACGCTCTGCGCGCTCGACGGAGTCTCCCCACTGCACTCCCAAGCCGTCATCCGCGAGTTCGCCGTGCGCCTCGACGCCGACGTAGCCGCCGTCCGGCGTCGCTGCGCCGCCCAAGGGATCAATCCCGGCGCCGACCTGCATGCGCTCACCGGACGCGAGCAGGACCGTGGGGGGCTGCTCGTAGCCATCACCGAGCGTCGCTCGCGCGCCGACATCGATCGGCTGGCTGAGGTGCTGGGCGAGGCGGTTGCCGTCGAGGGTCGCTCGGCCGGTGGCCGTGGACGCCCGCTTCAGGCGGGAGCGCACGCATGAGCCAGTCCTCCACTACGAACATGTCAAGGCCGCCTACGCAGAGCACAGACACGCCGCTACAGCGCGAAGGAGCGGTCACGATCTTCGAGCGCGGCGCCCCCGGCCGGCGCGCCTTTCAGTGCCCCGAGCTCGATGTTCCCACTGTCTCTATCGAGGACTTGCTCCCGAGCCACTTGCGCCGCGCGGAGCCCCCGCGCCTGCCCGAGGTCTCAGAGCCGGAGATAGTGCGCCACTACGTGCGCCTGTCCAAGCGCAACTTCGACCTGGACTCGGGCTTCTACCCGCTCGGCTCCTGCACGATGAAGCACAACCCCCGTCTGCACGAGCGCGTGGCGGCGCTGCCGGGCCATGCTCGCCTGCACCCGCTGCAGGACCCTGAGCGCGCGCAAGGGGCGCTTGAGCTGATGTGGAATCTGGAAAGGGCGCTCTCAGAGATCTCGGGTTTGCCGCACGTCTGCCTGCAGCCGTCGGCAGGCTCTCATGGCGAGCTTGCGGGCGTGTTGCTCACGCGCGCCTACCACGAGGCGCGCGGTGAGACTCGCCACAAGGTGCTCACACCGGACACCGCTCACGGCACCAACCCAGCCACGGTCACGATGGCGGGCTTTGAGGTGGTGAAGGTAGCCACCAATCCCGACGGCGGCGTGGACCTTGACGACCTGCGCTCAAAGGCCGACCGCGACGTCGCCTGTCTGATGCTCACCAACCCCAACACGCTCGGCCTGTTCGACCCGAACATCCAGGAGATCGCCAAGGTGGTGCACGAGGTGGGAGCAACGCTTTACTACGACGGCGCCAACCTCAACGCTGTGATGGGGCTTTCGCGGCCCGGGGACATGGGCTTTGACATTGTCCACTTCAACCTGCACAAGTCCTTCACCCAGCCGCACGGCGGAGGCGGTCCCGGCTCCGGTCCGATCGCTGTGTCCGAGCGAATCGAGCCGTTCCTGCCGGTTGCACGCGTCTCACGCGGGGCTGACGGCTCGTTCGACCTCGTTGGGGGGGGCTCGGACTCGATCGGGCGCCTGCGCGGCTTCCAAGGCAACTACGGCTGCTTCGTGCGCTCCTATGCCTACATCTGCTCGCTCGGTGCACCCGGGTTGAAGGACGCCTCTGAGATGGCCGTCCTGAACGCCAACTACCTGCTGGCTCGTCTGCGCGAGCTGGGCGCGTGCCAGCACTTGCCGCTGGCTTATGGCGAATTGTGCCTGCATGAGTTTGTTCTTTCAGGCGGCCCCATGAAGCGTGCCTTGAAGATCAAAACGCTCGACCTCGCCAAGCGCCTGCTCGACTACGGCTACCACCCGCCCACCGTGTACTTCCCCCTGCTCGTGGAGGAGGCGCTGATGGTGGAGCCAACCGAGACCGAGACGAAGGAGACGCTCGACGCATTCGCCGAGGCGATTGCCGAGATCCTGCGCGAGGCCGCCGAGAGTCCGGAGATCGCTTTGCAAGCGCCCTACACGACTCCTGTGAGGCGCTTGGACGAGGTTGGCGCTGCGAAGCATCCCGTGATCCGGCAGTCTCTCTAGCGTGCGCATCTTCTCGGGAATCCAGCCCACGGGCGCCAAGCACCTGGGCAACTACATCGGCGCGATCCGCCAGTACGTGGACGGTCAGGACCGCGGCGAGGCGATCTATTGCGTCGTCGACTTGCACGCCACGACGGTGGCCTACGACCCAGCCGAGCTTCGCCGCAGCCTGTACGACCTCACGGCATTGCTGCTCGCCGCCGGCCTCGACCCTGCGCGCTGCATCCTCTTCCGCCAGGGCGACGTGCACGAGCACACAGAGCTGTGCTGGCTGCTCAGCTCGGTCACGGAGCTCGGTCGTCTGCAGCGCATGCACCAGTTCCGCGACAAGTCGGTGCTCCAGCGCGAGCTCGTCCCCGCAGGCCTGCTCCTCTACCCGGTGCTGCAGGCCGCCGACGTGCTTGCCTACCGGGCCAACGAGGTGCCGGTCGGAGAGGACCAGCGCGAGCACCTGGAGCTGATGCGCGACGTGGCGCGCCGCTTCAACAGCCGCTTTGGTGAGGGCCGTGAGGTGCTCGTGGTGCCCGAGCACCGCATCCCCGAGATCGGAGCGCGCGTGATGGACCTGCAGGAGCCCAGTCGCAAGATGTCCACTACCGACGGCTCTGAGCAGGGCACCGTGTATGTGCTGGATGAGCCGGAGAGGATCGTCAAGAAGCTCAAGAGCGCCGTCACCGACTCCGGCAGGGAGATCACGCGCGGGCCGGAGAAGCCGGGCGTCTCCAATCTGATCGAGATCCTCGCTGTCGCGCGCGAGCACACGCCCGAGCAGGTTGAAGCGGAGATGGCCGACGCACGTGGCTACGGCGACCTGAAGGTGGCTGTGGCTGAGGCGGTCGTTGAGATGCTCGCACCCGTGCGCGAGCGCTATGGCGAGCTGCGGGCTGACGAGCAGGCGCTCGAGCGCGTGCTGGCAGATGGGGCGCAGAGGGCACGGGCTATAGCCTCTGAGACGCTTGCGGAGGTACGCGAGTGCATGGGCGTAGGGCCGCCGCGCGCAGGTCTAGACGCTCCTTAGTCCTCAAAAGCGCCGATTTGCAGGACATCTCACAAAGCGGCTCACTCACTGGATCAGGACGTCGGGGGCGATCGGTACGGTAGGCCGGTGACGCTTCCCGCGCTCGACCTCGACCTGGAGATATTCAGCGGCCCGTTCGACTTGCTGTTGGCTCTGGTGCTGCGCGAGGAGGTGGATCTGCTCGACCTGGAGCTGGCGGATGTCGTGCTTGCCTACCTCGACTATCTCGAGGGTCGCGGTGAGCTCGACCTTGAGACCGCCACCGAGTTCATCGTGCTGATCGCGGCGCTGCTCGAACTGAAGTCGCGTTTGATGCTCGCCGAGGACGGCGAGGAGCTGCTTGACATCGAGCCCGGCGAGGCGGCTGAGGAGCTGTTGGAGAGGATGCTGCAGGCGCGCCGCTACCGCTCGGCCTCGACCCATCTGCTGGAGCTGTTCGCGCGGGAGGAGGGTGTGCGCTTCCGCAGCGCCCCCCTGCCTGCCCACCTGCGCAAGACGATCGCACCACCGACCGATGGCTCACAGGATGCTGCGGTGCTGGGCCAAGCGCTGGGACGACTGCTGCGGATGCCCCCGACGATCAGCCTGCGCCATCTCTCGACTCCGCGGGTGACCGTCGCCGAGCGTCTCGACCACTTGCGCGGGCTGTTGCGGCGCGGACGCTTCAGCTTCGATGAGGCTGTTAGCGGCGAGGATCGCATGACCGTCGCCGTCACCGTGTTCGCGCTGCTCGAGCTGTACAAGCGTGGGGAAGCGTGGTGGGAGCAGGACGATAGCTTTGGCGAGATCGCCGTTCACCCCCTTTCGGGGACAGGTGCGGTTGCAGCGGCGGAGTCGCTGCAGGCGCGCGCCGGGGGACTTGCGGGTTGAGCGACACCCCCAAGGGCACACCCTCTGGGGCGCACCCAAAGGGAACACGGCAGGCAGGCGAGCAGCCGGGGCTTGAGGATGAGCAGCGACCTGCCGATCATGAGGGTGTGTCAGCCACCGACGTCCAATCGGACCACATAAGCCACGCCGGTCAGGACGCCGAGCCCGTCGAGAACGCCGCTGCTGTCAGCGCGCTTGACATCGAAGGGCTGCCCGAGCCCGACCCGCAGCTGGTGCGCACGATCGAGGCGCTGCTGTTTCTCGCGCCTGACCCCTTGAGCCCGCAAGAGCTGTCCGATGCGGCCGCAACCGAGGAGCTCGGCGTGATCGCCGCGCTCGTGGAGCTGGCTGAACGCTATGCACCCGGGCGCAGCGGCATCCATCTGCGCGAGCTGGGAGGCGGGTTCACTTTCGCGAGCGACCCGGAGGCGGAGGATTCCGCCAGACGTCTGTTCAGCCGTCCCCGCGCCTCGGTGCTTACTCCAGCTCAGGCTGAGACGCTTGCGATCGTCGCCTACCTGCAACCGGTGTCGCGCCCGGAGATCACGCGCATCCGTGGGGTGAGCGCCGACTCGGCGGCCTCCACGCTGCTCGAGCGCGGCTTGCTTGAAGAGTCGGGACGCTCCCAGTTCGGGGCGGTGCTCTACCGCACGACCACGCAGTTCCTCAAGCTGTTCGGTTTGCGCTCGCTCGATGAGCTTCCCGACGTCGCTCAATGGGACCCGAGTCCCGAGGAGCAGGCTGAGCTGCGCGAGCGGCTGCTGCGCGCCGGCGAGGCGCGTGCACCCCATGGCGGGGCACAGGCCGGCGACGGCCCGGCTGCCGGCGAATTGTCCTAAGGCAGCAGTTGCGCTCAGGCTGCTCGCGCTGCGAGCTGTCCGCATGCTGCGTCGATGTCCCGGCCGCGCGTTAGACGCACGGTTACCGGCACACCGCGTGCCTCGAGCGCCCCCTTGAACGCCGCGATCGACTCGCGGCTCGAGCCCTCATACGGATCCCCTTTGTCAGGGAGCGCGCCGCTTGCGGGGCGCTCAGGGTCTGCGGGGGCGTGCCCGCCAGTTGGGTTGTATGGGATCAGGTTGACCTTGAACATGTGCGGGTGCTCGCCCGCGCTGCGCGGTCCAAGCAGCTTCGCGAGCGCGAGCGCCTGCTCATAGCGGTCGTTGACTCCGGCGAGCATCACGTACTCGATGAAGACCCGGCGACGCTTGCGCTCATAGAAAGCTCGGCAGGCCTCGATCACGTCGGGCAGCGGATAGCGCTCGTTGACCGGCATCAGCTCGCTTCGCAGGGCGTCCTCGGGGGCATGCAGGGACAACGCGAGCCGCACGGGCATGCCGCTCTCGGCGAGCC
>JBAPMC010000228.1:0-3805 GCA_049278415.1 Solirubrobacteraceae bacterium | reverse complement strand
GGCCACACTCATCAAGGTCCGGACGCACTGCTTCTGCTCTCCACCCACGAGTGCCCCGAAGTTGCGCGGAGTCGCCCCTGACTTCGCAGAGCGCCACGCGAAGCGCTTCAGGGACGGATCGCACTGGCGGATCACCGATGCCGAGTACGAGCAACTCGCGGCTGCCATCGAGCAGGACGAGCGCCCCAATTAGCGGGAGTGTCTGACGGTACTCGTGATCGCGAGTAGCTCAGGGAGTCCGTCGTGGATAGTGCTGCTGCTAGGGAGGCAAGATCAGAGCATCGCGTAGGACGGTTCGAGCGCCTGGAGCACGAGCTCGGGTATGACGTTTACTGCCGCGTCCATCAGGCGTACGAGATGCGATGAGAGTGCGCCGTCGTCGAGGTCGAGCGTCGCGTCCATCCAGCAGGCCCGTACCGGGCCAGCATCGAGAGGCCAAATAGCAGCGCCCACCACATCACCAGGTCGTTCATGGATGCGGCGCTGACCAAGGGACGGAGCCAGCGGTCGCCCAGGCCGGCAAGACAGAGGTCCACGGCGGGATCGCGTATCTTGATCCCCTCGATCGCCGATGCGCCGCCTAGCCTCTCAAGACCGTGACGACTCGTACAACTCGCGTCGCGACTACCAAGAACTCACGTCCGCTCGAGGTGTCGAATTCCGACCCGTACGGCGGGGCGCGAACAAGTTGGTCTTCCCGCTCATGTCCGGCTCGCGGGCCGATGAGCTATTCGCGCTCGGCGGCTTCGCGGCGCCAAACGACGCGCTGCGGGTGAGGTTCGCTGTTGAGGGCAACTCGGACCGGCGCGAGTGCATCTTGGACCTCGGGGCTACGTGGAATCGTTTTGGAGTGGCTGCACGCTTGGCGAGTCCAGTGATCGCGACCGTTGAGTGGAGTGGCGATATCGGGCTGTCGTTCTGGGGTCTGGCCGGAGGGGTCGTGGCGCTACCGCCGTCGTTGGCTAATCGTCGACTCCCCGATTCTGAGCTCATACGTGATCACCTTGTGCCCGAGACGTTCTACTTCCCGGAGGAGGCAGCCGTCGAGGTCGAGATCGATGAGGAACGTTCGAGCCGGTTCTCGATGGTGGACGGGGCGTCGATCATCCTCAAGAAGTGCTCATACTGCGGTCGTCTTCTGCCGGTCGATCCTGCTCGTCCGGGTGCGCTGTCCTTCCACAGACACAAGGCGAAGCGCACCGGCCACCAGAACGAGTGTCGAGCCTGCAAGAAGTGGCGTATCAATGACTCCTTCAATCCACTGCGCACAGTGGACCAGCTCCACGAGTCGTCAGTCATCACGCGCGAGCGTAAGCTGTTTCTGCGTGAGCCCCAGATCCTTCAGGAGCTGAAGGACCGAACCGGTGCCGGGCTCAAGTCGCAGGTTTGGGAGCGGTTCAGCCGCAGATGCTTCTACTGCAAGAGCGAGCTCACCCTCGACGAGGTCCAGCTAGATCACACACGCCCGCTGGCGTACCTGTGGCCGATCGATGTGCATGCGACATGTCTCTGCGCGGACCACAACAACCAGAAGTCGGATAAGTTCCCGGTTGACTTCTACAGCCCGCGCCAGCTCAGGGAGCTCGCCGCCATCACCGGCTTGCCGCTAGGCGCTCTGCGCGAGAAGACCCTCAACGAGGTCGAGCTGCGGAGGATCGTTGCCGACCCTGCGATGTTCGCGCGGGAGTGGGGCACACGCCACTTCGCTGCGACTGCCCGCCGGATCAGCGAGCTTCGCCCCGACATAGATCTCTTCGCTCTCTTGCTACGGGCGAGCCCAGCTGCTCACGCTCTTGTAGTCGCCGAGGTGAGCAGCAGACCCGATCCTGTCTACTCACAGACGAATAACTAGACGGATAGGAGCTCTGACAGAGCACATGACCAGAGCTCATCGTCTAGTGAATGCCAGCACGTGATGACTGACTGTGAGCCGCTTGTCAGAGAGCCCATGTTGCTCCAAGTCGCGCACGTTCTCCTCGACATCAGCCTCGAGGCGGAAGGTATTCCCGGCCAGTCGTCGCAAGTCCGCGGCTAGGTCACCCTTCGATCCGGCACCGGCGTGGATGACGAGCACTCCGTCGGCGTCTAGGACCTCAGAGCACACACGGAAGAAGTCCCCGTAGCACTCACGATCGGTTAGCTGCTGGCGCTCCAAGAAGCCCGCCGACAGTGAATCGTGGAAGTCCTGCTGCGCCCACCCGCAGAACCACAGCCTTAGCCAGTTGGGCCGGTCGAAGCGCATACCGATGAACGGGGGCGACGTGATGATCGCGTCGACCGTGCGGGGCAGGCGCTCGGGTAGAGTTCGGTAATCGCCATACAGCGAGTTTCCTGAGAGGAATCGATCCGGTAGCGGCTCCGAGAGCGCTCTGTACCCCTTGGCTCGCACGCTGTCGACGATGTCCTTCGCGATGAACGGCCCTCGCGGGTTGAAGGGAGTGATCGGATGGGAGGTGCGTGACAGCGCGTAAGGCCGGTTCCCGTGGAGCACGTGCAGGAGACATGCATAGATGAATGCGCGCTCCCGGCTGAGAGCGCGGTCAGCGCGCAACAGCTTGCGCGCCCTGAGTATGTCATCGAGTGTCGAGGTGTGGAAGTAGTCGGCCACGCGAGCGTTCAGTCCGAACTCTGCCTCCCCGCGGTCGGCGCTCGTTATCGGGCAAACCTTGAGTTCCGCCTCGAACTCGGCCAACGCCGCGTCGAAGTCAGACATGCGCGGCGGGTCCAACTTCGCCTGCGCAACGATGAACGCGAGAGGACTTAGGTCGTTACTCCACGCCTCTCTCCCGCTCAGCGCGGCCTCAAGCGCGATCGTCCCTACGCCGCCGAGCGGGTCGAGAACCGTCGCGTCGCCGGCGGTCATGTTCTTGATGAGCGTATGTGCGAGCGCGGGCTTGAGCTTGCCCTGATAAGAGCACAGGGCGTGCAAAGGGTGGCCCCAGTTGCGCTTAGAGTATGGAGGCCTTGTATGCGCCATCTCTGCGCCGAACTCGGTGAGCTGCTCAGCGACAGACGCCGAGCGTATAGTCTGAGCGACGCTCACGGCTCACTTTCTCAGGTGCAGGTCCACCTGCACGAGCGGTGTCCGGTCGCGTGAGTGTCGGCGTGCTATCACGGCGTCTCGCTCTACCACGAAGCCGAGTTCCTGAGCTATCTCGGCCAGCAGTCTGTCGGTGGGCACGTGGACGTCGTAGAACTTCGAGTCGCCTATGTCGAGAATAAAGCAGCCGCCTGCCCTCAGAGACGCATGCACTGAGCTCATAACTTCGCGCATATCGGAGAAGTAAGCGCGCACCATATGTGGGATGCGCTTGTCGGGAGCACATGCGTCCAGCCGCTCAGCAATTATCTCGACCGACGCGATACGGTGTGTGATGCTACGCGATGTCGCGGCCTGGGTTATCCCACCTCTGACTCCTGCATCCCGGAGTGACCCCAGCTGTGACTCGGCATGTATGAAGCCCAAGAGCACCAACTCAAGCTTCGTGTTGCGGATGTAATTCGTGCCGTTCAGATACGGGGGCGACGTCACGGCGAGATCGAATCGTTCATGGTATATCGCGGGGAGTGTGCGGCAGTCGGACGCCACCTGTGTGGCCGACGGTTGGCTGCCGGCGAGGGAGTCGAGGTCCGCCAGGATGTCGTTCACGGCACCCGCGATCCCACCAGGGACGTCGACCTTCCTCATCTTGTACTCGCCCGGCTTGCGGCGTCGGAGGTCGGCCCGGCGGGTCATGTTAGACGACGCCACTATGTTAGAGGCACACGCTATTGTCGCGAGTTGACCCGCTCTCGGCTGGTTTGC
>JBAPMC010000227.1:0-6346 GCA_049278415.1 Solirubrobacteraceae bacterium | reverse complement strand
AGCTTGCCGAGGCCGAAATGACCGGCGATCGATGCGGCTTCCTGGCTGACGCCCTCCATCATGTCCCCATCGGAGCAAATGGCGTATGTGTGGTGATCGACGACTTCATACCCCGGGCGGTTGAAGCGCTCGGCAAGGAAGCGCTCGGCCATCGCCATGCCGACGGCGTTGGCCACTCCCTGGCCGAGCGGACCAGTGGTGACCTCTATTCCCGGGGTGTGACCGCGCTCGGGATGGCCGGGCGTACGAGAGTCCCATTGACGAAAGCTCTGCAGGTCCTCGAGCGACAGATCGAAGCCGCATAGATGGGTGAGCGAGTATTGGAGTACGCAGGCGTGACCGGCGCTGAGCACGAAGCGGTCGCGGTCGCGCCAAGCGGTGTCGCTTGGGTGCATGCGCAGAACGTGCCTATAGAGCGTGTAGGCAAGCGGCGCAAGCGCCATAGCGGTACCGGGGTGCCCGGAGTCCGCCTTCTGCACCGCATCCATGGCCAAACCGCGGATGGTGTCGATCGAGAGCTTGCGGATCTCACGCTCGCTTGCCCGAAGCGTGAGATCCTGCGCATTGCTCGCCTCAGGGATCGCCACCATAGGTAGCGATCCTAGCGACGAGACGACCTCACAGCTCAGCCGACATATGGACGCCGTCGGCGAGGGGGAAAGCCCGCTACCGAATGACGACGCCCATGCGAGCACCAGCGCCGTCGGGGACGTACGCGGACGAGCCAGTGAAGA
This sequence comes from Solirubrobacteraceae bacterium, assembly GCA_049278415.1. Lineage (GTDB taxonomy): Bacteria > Actinomycetota > Thermoleophilia > Solirubrobacterales > Solirubrobacteraceae > Palsa-744. The sequence continues at coordinate 5,612 of JBAPMC010000227.1, read as the reverse complement.
TCGTGTCGAGAGTGCGAGCGTCGATAGGGCCAGCGTGGATGCAGAGCGCGAACCATCAGGCTGCGCTCGCAAGCGAGTCCTCTCATGTCAATCCAACCTCCCTGTCGATCCAACCTTCCAAGACGCTGCGTCATGTCGATCAAGCTCCTCGAACCGTCGAGCCGTCTGCCGCACTACCCGCTTGTAACAAGCCCCAAGCGGCGTAGTGGAAGCACAAAAAGGCAGCGACAAAGAGGCCCAAGGATGTGACAAGTCGTCCAACTCGTGCGTCCCGCGTTTGCCGTAACGCACAGCTAATAGTACGGTGCCTACAGAGATACCTTCGTACTTTGGCCCAAGCAGACCCGCATTTTTAGCATCCCCCGGATCGCATAATCGGACTGGACCATATACTAGGACTAGTGTTTGCAATGCTTTCAAGACATTGATGTCGCCCACGTCAGTGACCTCCCAGTGAGTCGGAGACATCCGGTTAAGAAAACAAATAAATCATCCTTTACGCAGCTTGTCAAGAGCTAAGGTATAGGCATGGCTGAAAAGACCCGAGCGCCAAAAGCCCGTGGGCGAGGTTTGCCACGCGGACCGCAGGCGCTCCCTCCAGAGCAGGTTGCGGCAGATCAGCGGGAGCGCTTGTACGAGGCGACGATTCACGCGATCAACGAGCGGGGGTTCGTAGCCACCACCATCTCCGACCTGGTGGCGCGAGCGGGTGTGTCACGACGCAGCTTCTACGAGCACTTCGAGAACAAGGAGGAGTGCCTGCTCGCCACATATGACGCGCTGATCGAGCGCTTGACCGCGCGAATCGTCGAGGCATACGACCCAAAAGACGAGTGGATCGACCAGATCGAGGGGGTTGTGCGAGCCCTGTTCGAGGCCTCGAGCGACCGGCCCGACGCAGCGCGTCTGGTGTGCGTGGAGATGGGCGCCGCCGGACCCGTGGGAATCGAACGGTGGGCACGCGACGCGGAATTCCTCACCGCGTTCATCACGAGCGTATTCGAGCATGCTCCCGGCGAGGGGACAGTGCCACAGCCTGTGGCTAGAGCGATTGTTGGAGCGCTGAGGACGATCCTCTACTCACGCGTGCGCCGCGAACGCTCGAGCAGATCGCTGAAAGCTGAACTACAGAAGCTGACCCCCGACATCGTGTCGTGGATCACCGCGTTCTACCCAACGCCGCCGGGAATCCCTGAGCACCCTCGAGCACGGCGCCACGGCAACCTGCAGGGGGGACGAGCCCCCGGCACGCTGTCACCCTCTCCGCGCTGGGCGCCCCGGGGCTTGCCCCGCGGCGAGCACAGCCTGCCGCGTGGGTTCGTGGCGCACAATCAGCGCGAACGCATCTTTGACGCGGTAGCCAACCTGACGGCTGCAAAGGGCTACCCAGCGCTCAGCCTCGAGGAGATCGTGGCGGAAGCGGCGATCTCGCTGCAAACCTTCTACGAGCACTTCGAGAACAAGGAGGAGGCGTTCCTGGCCACGTTCGAGATGGGGCACTCCAAGGCCACCGCAGCCATCAACAGGTCGCTGGATCTAAAACTGAGCTGGGCACAGAACGTGAGACTCGGACTAAGCGCGCTGCTGGAGTTCCTGGCGTCCGAGCCATCGATTGCAAGGCTTGCGTGCGTTGACATCCTGATCGCCTACCCGCACGTGACGGGCCGCGTGAACGAGGCCAACTTCTCATACATAGAGCTGCTTGACATCGGCCCAGACGACAGCTATCCGAACATGCCGCCACCGGTGATGCGCGAAGCATCCGTAGGAGGCATTTTCGAGCTCCTGCACGAGTACATCCTGCACGGGCGCACGCAGCGTGTGACGGAGCTCGTCGACTACATGATGTACATCGCCATTACGCCGTTCGCCGGCAGCGAGATCGCAGGGCGGGCGGTGGCTGATACGTAGTGCGCCCGGCGGGAATCGAACCCGCGGCCTGCGGTTTGAAAGACCGCTGCTCTTTGGCTCCCCGAAGAGAACCGTTGACCACTGAGCTACGGGCGCGTGAGGCTCACGATGCTACTACGTCCCCCGCTATGCAGAGGGCCTGGCGAGCGGCGAAAGCGGAGCGCTCGGAGCAGGTGCAGCGAGGGCGGGCTCAGCTGGCCCGCTGTAGGGATAGGTGTCGGTGAGCAGCAGCAGGTAGCCGTTGGTCTGGGCGGAATAGCGCAGCGCAAGGGCGCCGGCGTTGCGCATCCCGACGGGCATCCGCGCGTTTGCAAGCGAGGCAAACCAGCCGAGCAGCGCAACCACGAAGTGCAGGCCCCCGTAGGCGCCGTCGAGCACAAGCGCGGGGAGGGCGAGCAGGAGACGGAAGAAGACCTTCAAGCGACTCTGCTCACGAGCACCCTCAATCACCGGATCAACCGGATAGCTACCGGCGTGGCCGCTGAAGCCGGGGAAAGGGTCGGCGATCAGAAACAGATAGGCGTAGACGTGGTTCTGATAGCGGATGTAGGCAGCCAGGAAGCCGTGCAGCGACTCCGGGGAGACGCCACTTATGAGCGTGGCGAACCAGTTGGCGATTGCCGCGAAGAAAGCGACGATCCCCCAAAGCGTGAGCCAGATCAGGTGGGGAATGACGAGCAGCAGGCGAAAGAACACGGTTAGGCGAGAGCGCTCCAGGTGATCGTCGACTTCCAGTTGGATCGGGTCGCCGATCCGCAAAGGCAGGCTCGTGAGAGCTGTTTGCGGGTTGCTGTCTGGATAGCGATCGGTGAGCAGGAACAGGTAGGCGTCGAGTTGGGCGGAGTAGGAAAGCGCATAGGCGATGACGTCGCGTAGTCCGCGCGGGAGACGGGCCTGAGCTAGTGCCACAAACCAAGCAAAGAGCGCCGCGACGCCGGCGAGGCCGTAGCCGTAGCTCGCCCCGTAGGTGCGCGCGCTCCCAGAGGTAAGCGCTCCCGCGAGCAGCAGCGCAGGTATTGCAAGGATGATGCGAAAGCCCACCTTCCAGCGGTTCTGCGGCTGCGCTGGGGCGATCTCGACATCCACCGGATAGCCGGGCTTGCCAAGGAAGTCGGGGAACGGCTCGGCAGCCAACAGCAGGTAGGCGCCGACGTGAATCGCGTAGCGGATGTAGGCGGCCAGGAAGTTATGCAGAGCGTCGGGAGATCTGCCGGCAAAGAGCGTGGCGAACCAGTTCACGATGACCGCCACAGCCGCCGCGATCCCCCACAGGCTCAGCCAGATGAGGTGCGGGATGACCAGCAGCAGACGGAAGAACACCGTCAAGCGCGAGCGCTCCAGGTCTTCGCCGACGATCAGGTGTACAGGACGGTCATTCATGGCTTGAACCTCTCTGGGCGGCTCGGACGGACAGGGATTGAACGCATACCGCGCCGGGCGGCCACTGCGAAGCAAAGCTTCCGCGAAGCATCGATGTATTGGTACCCGCAACACCGGACGGGTTCGCGACGAACGTCACAAACGGTGGTTAGGGCTCTCTCAGATTTAGGGGAAGGGGGTCGTACTGGTATTTATCGGTGGCGTGCCCGGTACTGAGATACGTCGGATTGGAGTGAACGAGCTCGACCTGATCGAGCCGTTGTGGAACGCGTTGCGCGAGCACCACTCGAGCGTTACACCGGACCTTGGGGCGCCACGCTCACGCAGGGAGTCCTGGCGGCGCAGGCGTAGTCAATACGAGGGGTGGCTGGCAAATCCTGAGGCGTTCGTACTACTCGCAGAACGCGGCGCAGAGCAGGTTGGCTACGCGATGGTGCACGTGCGAGAAGGCTCACCGACTTGGCCGCTGAGCGAGCGGGCGGGTGAGATCGAGACGTTGTCGGTGCTGCCGAGCGAGCGAGGCAACGGAACCGGGACAGCGTTGCTGGAGGCGGTACGCGAGGAGCTCAAGGCTCGCGGCATCACCGAACTCTCCTTGCATGTGATGCGCACGAACAAGGACGCGATCCGCTTCTACGAGCGCCACGGCTTCGATACCTACGCGCTGTGGGTGAGGGTCGGTGAGAAGGGCGAGGGATCTGGCGATGACTAGTAGGTCGCTGTCGGCGATATGTCGACAGCGACCAGGCTAATCGGCGGGGACGGCCTCCACCTCGCGCAAAGCTCCGGTCTCAGGGTCGAAGATAAAGCCTCGGATGTGATCGCGGACTGGAAGCTCAGGGCTTGATTGCAGCCTGAGAAGATTGCGGCGCAGCGTGGCTTCGATGTCGTCAAAGGCCCCAAGACGCCATGTCGGCAGAACGCCATCTGCGGCTAGCGCCCTGGCGAACTCGTCCTCCGATGCCCCGTGTAGACCGCAACCCTCGTGCATGACCACGACGATCTCCTCGGTGCCGAGCTTGCGCTGGGAGACGCTCAGCGAGCGGACTGCGTCGTCTGTGGCGAGCCCACCGGCGTTGCGGATGACGTGTGCGTCGCCGCGTTGCAGCCCAAGCATGGGGAACAGGTCGATCCGCGTATCCATGCACGCTAGAACGGCCACCTTTCGGCGCGGAGTGGGGCTGAGTCCGGGCGCCGCGAGCTGCTCGGCCCGGGACATTGCCACGGCAAGCATGTCGTCGGCGTTGGTCATGACGATTGCGATCTTATTAGCATGGTCCGGCTGAGCGCAGGCGCTTGCGATAGATCTGCATGTCGGCATGGTTGAAGTCACTGTGGGTCTGGGTACGCAGCGCCGGCACGTCCTCGTGGTGGTAGGGACTTGAGAGGCTCTCATTGTGGCCGATGACATCGGCGATCGGGATGTGAAAGCGGCAGCGCAGCCAGCGCGCCAGGTGCAGGCTTGCACTCATCTGCCGCGGTCGATCGAGCACTTCGCCGTCGCTGTAGCCGACGTGCTCTATGCCGATGGCGGTCCAGTTCAACCCGACCGTGTGACGGCACATGATTCCCAGTGGGACGAGCTGGTGAATGGTTCCGTTCGCATCGATGACGAAGTGTGCGCAAGTGTTGGGCAGCTCATGCAGCTCGCTGTCGGGGACGTCCGGGGCGAAGGTGTTGAAGGTTGACTGGAAGTTGGGTGTCTCGGTGTAGTGAATGACGATCACGTGCGGTTTGATCAGGCGGTAGGTGTCAAGGCCGTAGTGACGCAGCGCGTAGGCGACCATCTCGGCCTTGCGTCGCCGACCGAAGGGGATTGGGCTTTGGACGATGAGCGGTCGTGTCGGTGGCGATGTTTGCGGCGGGGGAACTGAGGAGACCGTCATGACACTGGTTGGCGTTTGTGCCGGGGCGCCTGCCGGGTTCGGCACAGCAGGAGCGCTGGCCGCAGCAGCCTCTACAGGGGGAGCAAGATGTCGCGGCTCGGCTGTACTGGCGACGGCGCCAAGGGGAGCCGACTTTCCGCAGCCGGCGCCGGCTGTCGCGACAGTCAACATCAGCACGATGAGCATTACCTGTCCAGGTCTGGGCCTCCAGGGGACTTGTACAGCCCCGGTAGCGCTACCTGCAGACCCCATCAGCTCGGTTGCGAGCTTTTGCGGGAGGCATCGGCGCTGAGGCTTGCGCTCATCTTTATCGCCCGGACCGCACCCGTGGCCCCCGCTTGCAGGGTGAAGCCAAAGGTAAGAACGAAGATACCGGGAATGAACAGGACCTTTGAGCCGAGCATGAGTATCCCAATGCGTCCGAGGAGATAGGGC
>JBAPMC010000226.1:0-1521 GCA_049278415.1 Solirubrobacteraceae bacterium | reverse complement strand
CAGCAGATGGGTTGATCGTCAGTCCTGCGGGCAACGCTACGTTGACGTCTTTCAATTGTGATTGCGCCAAACCTTCGGCGCTGGTCAACCCTTCGTCTTTGAAGTCCAGGTTGAAATCCAAGCCGCTCGGCGCCGAGGCTCTATCGGTCGTGGGTTCCGCGGACACGCTCGGACTAAACGGCAACCGGTTACAGCCATCTAGCGCTTGCAGCGGTTCAATTGTCGGTGCGTGCACGAACACGCCGCGTTTGGTCCATGAGTCTGTCTCAAGACTGCTCTGCAACGGCCCGTTACACGATGTCGGCATCGTCAGCAGTGAGGGTGGGTGAGCCGTTTCCGTATGCGCGCACGGGTCACTATATCCGGCAATCTCGTCGAGAATACATTGCTCGCCGCGAACATCGTCGTGGACGGGGTCTCCGGGAACTCCCCAGAAGACGAGCTGCACACTGTCCAACCCGACAGTCTGGGTAATGTTGCTGGAGGTAACGTTTACGCCGTAGTCTTCGCCCGGTCCGCTGCGCACCGACACATCGAGAATAACATAAACGCCGGCGATCGCGACCGAAAAGCCGTACCGAGCCGGCTCTCCCGCGTATGGTTCAAGATTATAGATCGCCTCTACGAAATTGATACGCCCGAGCGCACCAGGATCGTTTATAACAACCGAAGCGACCCCCACCGCGGTCTGCGGAGGACACGCGTTTTCTTCAAGACTCGGAGTGCTGGAAAGAAACGTCCCCAGACTGCACGTCGGGAACGGTCTCGGATTGCCGAGCAGACCTGCAGGGAGCTTGCCGATCACGTCCTTGGGCTCCGCGATCGGCTCAGGTCCTCCCGTACTAGAAGATGCGGATTCATTGTCTGGTCCCTGGTTGAACACGAATGAGCCCGTGACCTGGTAGGGGTGAGATCCGGCCTGGGTATCCAGCGATCCGCCTTCGTTTTCCGCATGGAACTCATAATCTTCGACGCCATAAGGGGCGGGTTCTTCACTGATCCTCACAGCTCGTGAGATCGTCGCTGGAGCAGCACCGCCACCGGTTACAGTCAACTGGTTCTCTTCGTTGCTCGCCGCACCAGGCAATACTCTCACCGTGATCTTCATCTCAAGCTGCATATACGGTCCAAGCGCAGGCGGCAACTCTTTACCTCCGCTGCCAGGTTCTGTGTCGTATAGACAAGTGAGTTTCGAAAGCGAGCAGGACATCGGTACGTGACTGGTAGCCCCTCCGCCGACTAGCGCGTAGCCCCGGATCGCGAGCGCTTCCAGTCCGCTAGGAAGCTTGTCGGTGAGCGTGACCGGAGTTTCGGCGCCGTCTATGCTTGCGCTCCCAGTGTTCTCCGCATTGACGACGATCTCGCCTTCGGATTCCGGGGCAAGATTCGTCGGACGCGCACCCGACGTCAAATACCACCATGGCTCAGTCGCAGAGGCCGAGGAAGCACCTGACGCGAGCACCAAGATCGCCAGGAAGGATGCGGCGGTTATCGTGATCGTTCGTCGCATCTTACTTACCC
>JBAPMC010000225.1:0-2740 GCA_049278415.1 Solirubrobacteraceae bacterium | reverse complement strand
GTGCTCGACCATCCGCAGGCCCGTCCACACCATCACGCCGCCAGCACAGCCCCCCGCTCGAGCGCGCCTGCGGCGCAGCTGATCAGTGCCTCCCCAGCACCGTCTTTGCGCACGAGCACTCCTCGAGCCGTGCATCCCTCAAAGCGTCGGCGGCCCTCAAGGCCAGGCCACGTAGTCAGAAGCACTCGTCAGACGAGCAGGCCGAGTACAGGTGGCCAGCGCGAACCGGGCGGGTTCGCCTACCTCGGGGTGCCGACCGGGACGAGCACGCCCGCCAGCGGCACCGAACAGGCGCACAGCGCTGCCCACAGCAGCGGGGGTCCATTCAGCCCATGAGCCTCCAGAAAAAATTGTTTGGCCGGTATGTGGCCGTCGTGGTCATAGACCCCGAAAGCCCCCACCAGAAGGGGCCTGAACGGGAGATGGACGCGACGATGACGAGACATGTCAAGGCACCCAACGACACCGAAAGGCCGAGAGCGCCTCATAGGGGCAGATGGCTCCACGGCGCGATCGCGCTTGCCTGCGCAATCGTGTCGCTGACGAGCATGACGATGGCGCTCGATGCCGGCGACGCCTATGCGCGCAACTGGATGGAGGTCTCCTGCGAGAACCCCAACCAGTCGGGGGCACCAAGCGAAGGCTGGACGAGCTTCGCCGCCGGCGGCGGATATGGGTCGAACAACAGCACGAGCTGCGGCCCCGGCAACCCGATGTTCGCGATCCTCAGCACCGACGCGGCAGTGGGTGTCGGATCGGCCGAGACGCTCCAATACATACCCCCGGGTGGTTCGACGCTGACCGGCGGTTCGGTCGACGTGAGCCTCTACGCCGACGGCGGTGGCTACAACGCTTCGGGCACGGCCGTCGCCTACACACCCAAATACGCCTACGACGGGTCGGATGTCTTCTACCAGTGTGCCTCCGGCCTTCCACCTTGCGCGAATGGCACCTACGACTTCGCGGGCGTGCTCCAGATTCCCGGTGGCCGTGGCGGGAATCTCTATCTCAGCGCCGGATGCGGAGGGCATGAAGGCTACGCGTGCAACTCGGGCGGCAGCGAAGGCGCCTGGTCGCTCGTGCGACTGTGGTGGGCTGACCTGCTGCTCTCCAACACCGCGACGCCGGACGCCAGCGGCGTGAGCGGCACGCTGCTGAGCCCCAACGCCCACGCAACCGAGGAACTCACTTTCGACGCAACCGACCCAGGCGGTCCCGGTGTCTATGCCGTCACTGTCCAGATCGACGGCAAAGCGATCTACTCGGGCACGCCCGACAACAACGGCGGCAAGTGTGCAGCGGTGGGCACCAGCAACGGCGCTCTGATGTTCGACTACAGCCAGCCGTGTAAGCAGAGCGAGTCCGTTGACCTCCCGATCAACACATCCGCGCTCGCGGATGGCCAGCACACGCTGAAGGTCATAGTCGAGGACGCGGCTCAGAACTCAAGCGTCGTGTACGACGGCACCATCACAACTCAGAACGCCCCGGCGAAAGTCTCATCGCTAGGAGCGCTACCCGGACCAGGAACGAGCGGGACGGGCACAGGCACGCTGCTCGCATCTGGAGCTCCTAACGGGAGCAGTGCGAGCGAGGGCGCGCAGTTGCGTCTCGGTGAGCGTCGAGCGATCACTCGCGTCTACGCGCACCGGGCCCTGCGGCTCACGGGTCGCCTGCTGAACAGCCAGGGGCATCCGATTGGTGCGGCCACCTTGGACGTCCTGCAGCAGATCACCGGGTCCGCGTCGCTCAAGGTCGTCGGACACGTGAAGACCCGCTCGAACGGAACCTTCAAGGTGCCCGTGCCCGGTGGACCCTCGCGCCTGCTCGAGATCGGCTACCGGGCGTTCTCCGCCGACAACAGCTATGCGGCGCAAGCGAAGGTTCAGGAGTCCGTCGGCGCCGGGATACAGCTTCATGTCTCTCCGCGCCGCACGGGCGCTGAAGGCACGATCACGCTCAGCGGGCGTGTGCTCGGGCCAGTCCCGGCGGAAGGGATCGTCGTCGAGCTGTTGGTCCACTATCGCGGTCGTTGGGAGCCGTTCCGCGATCCGCGTACAGACTCGCGCGGGCGCTTTCAGGTCGTCTACCAGTTCCAGGGCGGCGTCGGGCGCTTCCCCTTCCGGGCTCTGGCCTTCGGTGGTCAAGCCGGCTTCCCATTCGCACACGGCGAAAGCGAGGCGGTTTATGTCACGACAATCTGACATTCAGATCCTCGGCGCCACGCCGTACCGCACGCGTCGGCTGTCGCTGGCGTCCCTGTGCCTCTTGATGATGTTCAGCCTTGGTGGCATCTCGGCATCGGATGCTCATGCGGGCGCATGGACCCTCGTTTCATGCACTCAGCCCAATGGCCAGCCAGCGCCGACGGACGGATGGAGCACGAGCTCCACGGGCGCGGTCGGCCCCGACAGCGGAGACTCCAACACCTGCGCGCAGGGCGGGAGCTTGAGCGCTGTCACGAGCAGCGAAGCGCCTCAGCCTCGGTATGAAGGACCGGATTGGGTGTTCACCGCGCCGGGCGGCTCAACAATCGCTGGCGGCACCCTCACTGCGACTCTCACCTCACCGCATGGGCAGGCGTGGCTCGGTACTCCCAACTCGACCTATGACTCCGCCGACGTGCTGGCGAATTGCCAATACAACACAAGCTGCGGGCAAACGGGCACGCTGAGCGGAGTCTTTCCGGTCACTCATACGGGCGGTACGCACCTCTATGCGATAGCGGTGTGTGTAGGCC
>JBAPMC010000224.1:0-7297 GCA_049278415.1 Solirubrobacteraceae bacterium | reverse complement strand
ATCATGAAGGGGCGCAGCGAGGAGGAGACAAACGCGTGGCCACCCTCACGAGCAAGCGTCGAGGCCCCGTCGTCCTGGTCGATCGCGCCGAGCAGTGAGCGCAAGGCCATTGCCTCAGCCCTCCCCTGGAACGACAGTGCTAAGCCATGAATGCAAAGCCATTGCCTCAGCCCCTCCTCTTTGCAGCGTTGGCTGCCGGGCGGCGCCGGCTGTCGGGTGGGTGGCTTTCATGGGGCTACTCCCCTTCATCTAGCACGACGCTCTCAACCGCCATGCAGGCACGGTCGATCAGGTCGCTTACTTCGATGGGGGCCTCGCGAAAGCGTCCGAGCACGTAGGCGGAGACGATCTCCGGGTCGGTTGAGGCCGGCCTGCCTACGCCCACCCGCACACGCATGAACTCGGCGCTGCCGAGCTCGCGCTTGATCGACTTCAAACCATTGTGGCCGGCGAGACCGCCGCCGAGCCTTGTGCGCACATCGCCGAACGGTAGGTCGATCTCGTCGTGGACCACCAGCACCCGCTCGAGCGGGAGCTTGAAGGAGCCTCGGGCTGGGCCCACAGAGCGTCCGGCGTCGTTCATGTAAGTCTGGGGCCAGAGCACAGCAACACGCTGAGCGCCTGTCCCATGCCCCATGTCCGACGCCCCAGCCGGCCCAGGCGATGCGCCACCGCTAGTGCCCGGCACAACAGCTCTCGCACGGCCCTCGGCGAGGTGAGCACGGAAGCGGTCTTTGCTGCGCTTGAGGCCCCAGCGCTCAACGAGCTCGTCGGCAACCATGAAGCCAACGTTGTGACGGGTGGACGCGTGCTCGCGACCGGGGTTGCCCAGCGCCACGATCAGCCAGTCGACTGGAGCGCCGCCGCCAAAGGGGCGCAGGAGCTACTCCTCGGAGGAGGAAGCGCCGTCGTCGGACGCCTCAGCGCCGGCATCGCCAACGAGCTCGGTCTCAGACTCGATCTCGGACTCCTCCTCGGTCTGCAAGCGAGGAGCTGAGAGCGAGGCAACGGTCGTGGCGGGATCATCGAGCATCGTTACGCCCTCAGGCATGGCGATCGACTCGAGCGCGAGCGTGTCGCCGATCTGCATCTCGCCGAGCTCGTGGACGATCGACTCTGGGATGGCGGTGGGAAGCGCCTCGATGTTGAGCTCACGCGTGAGCTGCTCGAGGATGCCGCCTTCCTTGACCCCGGTGGTGTCCTCAACTCCGCTCAGCTCGAGCGGCACGACCGCATGGATGGGCTTGTCCAGGCGCACTCGCAGGAGGTCAACGTGGGTGGTGTCACCGCGCACCGGGTTGCGCTGCGCCTCCTTGAGCACCACCGGGGTGGGCTTTGAGCCATCGATGCTCAAATCGACCACAGCGCCCGTGCCGGCGAGGGCGACCCGCAATTCGCGGGCGTCAACGCTGAAGCTGATGGGATCGGAGTCGCCGCCGTAGAGAACCCCGGGGATGCGTCCGGTGCGGCGCAGACGGCGCGCTGAGCGCGAACCGTCGGGGTCGCGGCTTGCTACGTCGAGCTTGGTGGTTGCGGTAGCCATGAGAAGGCCGGGGACTTTAGCAATCCGCTTCGTTTGAGATCGGCGCGCTGATCGAGAGCAGGGCGACAGAGATGCCCGTGAGGATGTTCCCGCTGCGCTTGATCGTCACGCACTGGACGGTTGGGAGGTGCCCAATCACGGTCCACGCAACGCGCGTGGGGCCGGTCGAGCCGCCGAGCGAGTGGTTGGTGGAGGAGGTGAGCGTAAGGAGCTTTACCGACCCTGTGCGGTGCAGCGAGGCTGCATCGGCTTTGACCACAGCAACGCACTTGGGCCTCGTCGTGCAGCCCGACAGCTGCAAGAGCATTCCGCGCTCGTTGCCAACCGCCTGGGCGCGGAGCACCGCAAGTATGTCGTCGCGTTCGATGTTTTCAGTCGAGAAGAAGCGCGCCAGCACGCCGCTGATTGCGAGGAACAGCACTACACCGAGCGCTGTCAGCGCAAGCCACTTGCCACGCGGGCGCCGCGCTCTTGCCGTTGGAGTCGGCGAAGGCACTCAGAACAGCTGGTTCTCGCCGCCGAAGACCTCGCTGACCGAGTCGTCGGTGAAGATGCGACGGATCGAGTCGGTCAGCAGCTCGGCGCACGGGAGCACCCGTATGTTCTTTGGAAGGCCTGGACGAGCGGGAATCGTGTCGGTGACAACGATCTCCTTGAGCCCCGACGCGGCGATGTTCTCGAAAGCGTTGCCGGAGAAGACGGCGTGGGTGGCGGCGGCGTATACGCTCTCGGCGCCTGCGTCGAGGACGGTGCGAGCGGCGGCCTTGAGCGTGCCGGCGGTGTCGATCATGTCGTCAACTATCACGGCTGTCTTGCCCTTCACGTCACCGATGACATAGCCGATCTCAGCCACCTGCTGAGCTGGGCGCTCCTTGTCGAGGATCGCAAGCTCAGCGCCAATCTTTGAGGCGAACTTCTTGTTCAGCTTGACGCGACCGGCGTCGGGGGCGACCACAACGAGGTCGGAGAGACCGAGGTCGCCGAAGTATTGGGTAAGCATGAACAGCGCCGTCATGTGATCGACGGGCTTCTGGAAGAAGCCCTGAATCTGGCCGGCGTGCAGGTCCATCGTGAGCACACGATCGGCGCCTGCAGCCTCGATCATGCGAGCCACCAACCGCGCGGAGATCGGCTCACGGGGAGCCGACTTCTTGTCCTGGCGGGAGTAGCCGAACCAGGGTGTTACGGCGATCACGCGGTGCGCCGAGGCGCCCACCGCAGCGTCGATCATGAACAGCAGCTCCATCAGCGAATCGTTCGCGGTAACGCCGGTGGCGGGATTGCCGCACGTGGACTGCACGATGAATACGTCGGCGCCGCGGATCGACTCCTCATAGCGGCAGTACACCTCACCGTTTGAGAACGTCTTCAGCGTCACCGGGCCGATGTCCACACTGAGCTTCTCTGAGATGTCGAGAGCCAGCTGCGGGTTGGCGCGCCCCGAGAAGAGCATCAGCCGCTTGTCGTAGTCGATGGGCAGGCTCGTCGGGGACGGCTGCGTGCGCGTATCGATCACGCTGCTCATCTCCTTCGGGAGTGTAGTGCCAGCCCACGACAACGGCGCACCGTGAGCTCTCCCAGCAAGCTAGGACTCACTCTCGCCTCGCCGCGCATAGCCCTCGACGTTCTTCTGGCGCGCCCGTGCGACAGCCAGGGCGCCGGGGGGAACATCCTCGGTCACCACCGAGCCAGCGGCGGTATAGGCGCCGTCGCCGACCGTAACGGGCGCCACGAAGGAGGTGTCCACTCCCCCGCGTACGCCGCTGCCGATAGTGGTGCGGTGCTTGGAGCGACCGTCGTAGTTGGCGGTGATCGTGCCTGCCCCGAGATTGGTGCGCTCTCCTACATCGGCGTCGCCTATGTAGGAGAGGTGCGGGATCTTCGCGGCCTCCCCGATGACAGAGTTCTTGACCTCCACGAACGTGCCAACCTTGGCGCCCTCGCGCAGAAGCGCACCGGGACGCAGGTAGGCGAACGGGCCGACCGTAACCTCAGCGTGGAGCACAGCGCTCTGTAGCCAGGAGGCGCGCACCGTCGCACGATCGCCTATGTGCGAGTCGATCGCAGTCGTATTGGGTCCCACGAGCGCACCCTCACCCGCATGCGTGTCGATCAAGCTCGTAGCCGGTCCAATGGTGGCAAGCGCTCCAACCGCGCTCGCTCCCTTCAGCGTGACGCCGGGCTCGATGCGAGCATCCTTGCCTATCTCCACGTCAACGTCGATGAACGTCGAGGAGGGATCAACGATCGTAACCCCGGAGAGCATGTGAGCATCGTTGATGGCCCGCTGAGCGAGCGTGCGGATATGGGCGAGCGCCACGCGATCGTTGACTCCCAGCATCAGTCCCTCATCTTCTACGACATGGGCAGCCACCGTGGCGCCGTCAGAACGCAGCAAGTCGAGCGCCTGCGGCAAATAGAACTCACCCTGGGCGTTATCGGAGGTAAGTCGCGGGAGCGCGCCAAGCAGAGCCGAGCCCGTGAACACGTAGATGCCGGAGTTGACCTCGCAGATCTCGAGCTCAGCCTCGGTGGCGTCACCTGGCTTCTTGGTCTCCACCACACGCGCAACCGACCCGTCTGTGTCGCGCACCACCCTGCCGTAGCCGGTCGGATCATCGAGCACAGCCGTGGCCATCGTGGCCGACGCTCCACTGCTCGTGTGGGCATCCACCAGCTCGCCGATCGCCTCGGCGCCGACGAGCGGAACGTCGCCGCTGAGCACCACAACGGGCGCTTGGGGATCGATGTGCTCGGCGGCAGCCCTAACCGCGCCTCCCGTGCCGTCGGACTGCGCTTGCACCGCCAGCTCCACCCCCGCAGGCAGCACAGTCTCCAGGGCACGTGCCGGAGAGTCCACCACCACCACACGCGTTGCGCCGGCTGCAAGCGCAGCACGCACAGGCCACAGCACCATCGGGATGCCGCACAGCTCGTGCAGCACCTTCGGGGTGTTGGAGCGCATGCGGGTGCCCTGACCAGCGGCGAGGATCAGGACGGTGGGGGCGGCGGCCATGGCCAGACTTTAGATGGCGAGCCCATACGGGTGGCATCTGGGCTCGAAGACCGTCGTGCGGTTGCATCCTCGAATAGGCGCCTGGCTCCCACCACGCTCATGCATATGAGGAGCTTGAGGATGGCGCCCACAGAGGACTTCAAACCAATCGAACCCCGACGAGCTGGGGAGCCTGGACTCGAACCAGAACCTGAAGAGTCAAAGTCTTCCGGGCTGCCATTACCCCACTCCCCAATGCGAGCCGATCGTCTCACGTGATGATCGCACGGCCCCGTCCAAGGCGGCTGGACGGGGCCCACTACGCGGTGGAGCCTCGAATCCCTTCTGCCTGCAAGAATGCTTGCGGTGCACCGGGTTGGGGGTTCGTAATGAGGCGGAAGGCGCACGCAGTCATCGCCGTGATGCTGGCGCTGTCTGCGGGCCTTCTCAGCGCAAGCAGCGCGAGCGCCGCAGGGTCGCACGCCTCGGCGACGCTACCGATCCATGGCTCCTGCGAAGGCTCGTCTCTGCGTCCGAGCCCGAGGAACATGTCGCACGTCGTGACCGCCACGCTGTGCCTGATCGAGCGCGAACGCAGGGCCTACCACCTCGGCCTGCTGCACTCGAACGGCTCGCTGCAGCGAATAGCAGCCAGCCAGGCCAAGGACATGGTGGTGGGCGACTACTTCGGCGATAACAGCCTCGCGGGCGGCACACCGTGGCAGCGCATCACAGCATCCCAATATGCATCGGGCGCTCACAGCCTCTGGGCCGCTCAGAACATCGGCTGGGGCACAGACGAACTGGCAACTCCTGCGGCAATGGTGAACGGATGGATGCTCTCCCCGCCCCACCGCGAGATCATGCTCACAGGCGGCTATCACGACGTCGGCGTCGGCGTCGCACCTGCTGCGCCATCCAGCTTGACCGAAGGATTGCCGGGAGCCACCTACACCGTGGAGTTCGCAGCCCGTGGCGATCAGGGGCGTAACGTGCGCACCGCCAAATAGCACGCAGGACTCGCCCCAGAGGCGGTTTAGGAGCGGCGTAGCCGGCGCAGCCAGGGGCCCCAACAGCAACCGTCGGGGGCGGGTAGCCAGCGCCCCGGGTCCCTGCCAGCGGCCCCGTCAGGAGCGGCGCGGCACGCGTCCCCCTCGAGCCCCGTCCTCGGAGGCGGGACCGCGAGTTGAGGAGATCCCGAGCACCCGCATCGCCTTCAAGCCGAGACTGAGCTTCTCGCGACCGTCGCTGGAGCTCACGTCGAGCCCAGTCAGCTCCCGCACACGCTCCAGGCGGTAGTACACCGTGTGCCTGTGAGTGAACAGGCGCTGAGCGGTGCCAGCCACGTTGCCATCAGCCTCAAGGAACGTCTCGAGCGTCTGTAGCAGCTCGGTCTCGTATTGCTCGTCATAGGCCACGAGCGGCTCCACGGTCTCAGCGAAGAAGCGCTGCAGCTCGCTGGGGTTCTCACTCATCGTGCTCAGCAGCAGGCGATAGGCGCCGGTCTGCTCGAAAGCGAGCACGCCCTCCTGCGAGCCCCCCTCAGCGACGTTGGCGGCAAGCAACGCCTCGCCAGCTGCTCGTGGAAGCTCATCCGGGTCCTCCGCGATGCGACTGCGACCCAGCGCGAACGTGTAGCCCGAGAGGGCGCTTTCCATCTCGCGCAACACCGCCTCGGCGGTACGAGCCGCAACCGGCTCCTCGCCGCCAGGAACCAATAGCAATATCTCAACGCCCGCCGCCCCATCGCGCTCTGAGAGCGCCGCTATCGACCTGGCAACCACCGCACGCGCTCCACGCTCGACGACGGCTCGGGCGCGAGCGCGCCAGCCCTCCTCGGTGGGCGCCTGCGGATGAGCGCGAGCAACAACCACGCTCGCCCCGCCCTGCAGGTCAAGCGACAGCTCTGCAGCACGTGCCAGCAACTCCTCGCGAGGGATCTGCTTGCGCCCGAGCGCCATGCGCAGGAAGTCCGAGGCGGCGGTCTCTGAGGCTACATCGGGCGCGCGCACCCGCTCCACCTCCGAGGCGATCATCGTGACCAGCAGTCTCCGCACGAGCGAGCTCGGCTCGGTGCGTGCGCGCATGTGAAGCGACCCAACAACCGCATCAGCCACACGCAAAGGGAGGCTGATCACGCCATCGGCCCCCGACAGCAGCGAGCGCTCGTCGGCGCTCGAGCGAGCAGCCACGGCGATCGTCGCGCCCGCCGCATCGGTTACCGCGAGACTCGCGTCAAGCGCACGAGAAGCTGCGCGCACCACCTCGGGCAAGCCTGCTCCCGACTCCACCGCCTCGGTGACGGCATCCAGCCCGACGAGCTCGGACATCTTTCTCAGCCCCAGAAATAGACGACGACGAGCGCACCGAGCACACCTGCGCCGACGAACACCGCAAGCACGTACAGCGACAGGACGGTGGCCGCCATACGCTCCCAAATGCGTGAGTAAGAGCCCCACGCCGGCACGAGGATCAGACCCACGTACAAAGCCAGCCCAAACACGCCGGCGCAAACGGCGACGAGATCGGTGATGGTGGTTGTGCTCATGGCGTTGTCGCTCTCTCCTCGCACGTGCGCCAGCGCGCATCAGGCCTTGGGATCTCGCGAGCGCTCATTGTTGCGTACGCGGGCGCGGCACGTCTGCGCAATGCTCATCCGAGCGCCTGTCACGACGGTCGCTCAGACGCGCTGTGGCTGGGCGAAACTCGCGTCCACCGGAACGGCCGTCACCGGAGGCGGCTCGCGCCCTGTCAATCCT
>JBAPMC010000223.1:0-5011 GCA_049278415.1 Solirubrobacteraceae bacterium | reverse complement strand
CGCCACAGCAGGGTCGACGCAAGGCTCGCTGCTCCAATTCGCCGGCCCGCTCATGAGCATGATCGTGCTCCCCTACCTGGGACCGGCGGCAGCCAGGCGAGAGCTGAAGCGTCCTATGCCGGTATGCCTGGACAAACGCAGCGCGCCCCCAGCCGATCCGTTGCGCGATGTGGATATGCGGCTCACTTATCGCACGGTCCGCGTGCTCACTTCAGTTGCCAAGTGTCCCGGCTCCTCCAACAGGCAGATTGGTGTGGCCTCCGGCATGCAGGATCAAGGCCAGATCTCAAAGCTGCTCACCCGTCTTCACAAGCTCGGCTTGATCGAGAACAGTGACGCGGGGCTCGCCCGTGGGGGCCCCAACGCTTGGACGCTCACACAGAAGGGACTGGAGATCGAGCAGGCGGTCGGGGAGCGCACCGTTGACGTAGGTGGATGAGCCGCCCACCACACCATGGTTGATGTGCGCTCCCGCGTGTGCAGGTGACCGAGGCCATCATCGACAGAGCGCTCGAGGTTCAAGCTCTTCTGGCCAAGCGCTCACAGCATCGCGCGGTGCCGCTCCCCGCGCTCTACGGCGCCTGCACGTCCGGGAAGTGCTCTGCGCAGTGCTCGCGCAACGTGTCTCGCACCCATGCCCGCTCGGCTGAGGAGGCGACGCGCAGGCGGGCCAGCAGCTCGCGCGGACGGTCGATGGGGGCGCCTGAAATCGTCCAGCGCACCGCGAGGCGCTCGAACAGCAGCTCAACCGCCCGCTGCCACGCGTCCTCCTGGGTGGCGGCGGGGCGTCCCCTTGTGCCTGCAAGGGTCTCGGCATACTCGCGGCGCGCCCCTGGCGTGAGCGAGCAGCGCAGCCTGAGCACGTTGCCCTCGGCGTCGGTGTAGCCGCTGGTGGGGACGCTCAGCTTCTCGCGTGCACGGCTTCTCCTGCCCACGCCCTACAGTGTCTCCGCGGCCTTCAACAGCTTTGCGCGCACGTCCCCCGTTACGGGCTTTGCGTGCCCCGGCCATGCCGCCGCCGGCTCCATCTCCGCCAGCTTGCGGATGCTCGCCTTCGCCTGCTCGGTGTTGTAGTTGTAAGTCTTCTCGGGCACGTGCGGGGGGCAGCTGCGTCCCCACATTTCAAGCGTGTAGAAGCAGTCGCTCACGAGCGCCAGCCGGTCGGATTCGCGCCACAGCCCGATCTGTCCCGGGGCGTGGCCCGGCAGGTGGATCACTTTGAAGCCCGCAATCTCATCGCCCTCGTTGAGCGTGCTCGAGATCTTTACCGGACCGCCGTCCCAGGCCCAGCGGTGCATCGCCCTGTGAATCTGGCGCTGGGGGGTTGGCAGTCCCACGAGATCCTTCGGCCAATACCTGAAGCCGCCGCTGCCCTCGGCGTCCTGCACCTCATCGGGATGGCACAGCACCGGCACGCCCAAAGCGGGCGCAGTGCCGCGATGGTCGGTGTGGCCGTGGCCGAGCACCACGCGCTTGACGCCTCCGAGCTTCGCCCCGGCGGAGGCCACGGCGCGCACCATTGTGCGGGCGCCGGCGTCAAACAGGGTGATGCCGCCCACGCTTGCGTCCTCGATCAAATACACGTTGCAGCGTCCCGGCTGGCCTTGCACCACCCAGACGCCCTCTGCAACCAGCTCGGCGTCGCGCGCAGAGATGTTCGTAACACGCGTCTTCATGTTGAATGCGCCCATCAAACGCTGCTCGCCGGTTGAGCCCTGTGGTGGCATCAGCCCAATCTGGCGAGCGAAGCTAAGTCCGTCGGGGAACGCTTCGTTTGCCTGCACGAGCCCGTCGCGCACGCTCAGCACGTCCACGCCTTCCAGTTGAACTGGGTGGCCGGTGGGCTGTACTCCGCTCATCGACTCGGGGCCCGCGAACGTTCCCAAGATGCGCCACTGCACCGCACAGCGCTCGCCCTCGGTGGTGGTTTCCACCACCTCCATTTTCATGTCGGGCATCGCCCCCATCAGCCCGCCGATGAACTCCCGCACGCCCTCGGGTGCTGTTACGTCTACCTGGCCGTGCACGTTCTCGCGCCCGCCGGACGCCCACAAAGCCACCGCTGCGTCTATGTCGCGTGCGGCGATCGCATCGAAGTAGCGTCGTGCCACCGCCTCGGTTCCCTCGCCCGGGGGCCCCTTCTTGCTTGCCTGTCCCCCGCGATGGGTGGTTGCCGCCTTGTGGATGTTTGCGGCCGCTTCCTGCACCTTGGTGGCCGCCTCGCTCTTCTCGGACCCGTCGTCGTCGATCATGCCTTCTCCTTGCTACGCCGCCGTGATCTAGGAGTCTAGGGCCAGCGCCAACCGGTTGCGAGTAGTCTCCGCGCCGGTGACCGAGCCAGCCCGTAAACGCGAGCTCGGGCGGGGCGAGCGTGTGCTCCCAGGTGTATTCCGTCTGCGCTTGCCGCTGCCCTGGCCTGGAGTTCCCCATGGAAATGCTTGGGCTGTTGCTGCGGGCGACGGGATTGTGCTGTTCGACACCGGCTACCACACCCCTCCGGGCCCACCCTCTAGGGCACACCCTGAAGGGCACACCCAAAGGGCGCAGGGCAGGCAGGCAGGCGAGCCTGGCTCGATGTCTCAACTGGAACGGGCGCTTGCAATGTGCGGGCTGGCTGTTGAGGACGTGCGCCTGGTTGTGTGCACCCATGCTCACTCAGACCACTACGGCCAGGCGGCCGCCATCGTTGAGCGGGCAGGCTGTGAGCTGTGGATGCACCCCAAATACGAGCACATGTCGATTGGCGAGCAGAACCCTGAGGCGACGCTTGAACGACGCATCGAGGTGGCTCGCCAGAGCGGCGTCCCAGAGGAGCCGTTGCGGCGCTTTGCCGAGGAGCGCAAGGATCACGAATCGGGCGTCTCAGCGGTGATTGCACCCGACCGCGAGCTGCTGCCCGGAGTCGTCGTCAACACCGATCTCGGCCCATGGACGGTGTATGAGACGCCCGGCCACGCGCCCTCGCACGTGTGCCTGTTCCAGCCTGAGCGACGCCTGATGATCTCCGGCGACCATCTGCTCGGGCGCATCTCGCTGTTCTTCGACTTCGGCTACTCGCCTGATCCGGTCGGCGAATTCCTCTCCTCGCTTGACGTGGTGGAACGGCTGGGCGCGCGTCTGTGCCTGCCTGGCCATGGGCGCACGTTCACAGACGTGCGCGCCCACATCGACGGCAACCGTGAGCTCGTTGTCGAGCGGCTTGCGAAGGTCCGCGGGGCAATCACATCCGAGCCGCTCACCGCCTTTGAGATCGTGCCGCGCATCTTCCGTGACGAGCTGGCCTCGCACGGCGGGCCGTGGCTGTTGAGCGAGACGCTTGCGATGCTCACCCATCTGGAGGCTCTCGGCCGGGCCGAGCGCTCCGGCGACCCCGAGCGCTGGAGCGCCACCGAGAACGCCCCGGCGTAGGCCCGGAGGGCCGGAGCTCATCCTCCAAACCTTGACACAGCTCTGTTAGGCTTTAGCGATGCGGATCGATGAGCTGCTCGCCGGGGACGCCTGTCACCGAAAGGGGGAGCCGGTCTTCTCCTTCGAGTTCTTCCCCCCCAAGACCGAGCAGGGCGAGCAGAACCTGTATGGCGCCCTGAACGAGCTGCAGACGCTCGAGCCCTCGTTCGTGTCCGTCACATACGGGGCGGGCGGCTCCACCCGCGACAAGACGATTGAGATCGTCAAGCGCATCAAGGACGAGCATGGCCTCGAGGCGATGGCTCACTTCACCTGCGTTGCGGCTACCGTTCCGGAGCTTCGCTCAACGCTTGATGAGATGCGGTCCGCCGGCATCGACAACGTGCTCGCCCTGCGTGGCGACCCGCCAGCCGGCCAGGAGGACTGGGTCAAGACCGACGGCGGGCTCGAGTACTCACGCGAGCTGGTGGAGCTGATCAAAAGCGACTATCCGTTTGCGATCGGCGCCGCCTGCTTCCCCGAGACCCACATCCACGCGCTCAGCCCCCAGGACGATCTGGAGCGTCTGGCGGAGAAGGTTGCGGCGGGTGTGGACTTCCTGATCACCCAGCTGTTCTTCGACAACGCCCTGTACTTCGATTTCGTGGCTCGCGCCCGTGGCGCCGGCATCGACGTGCCGATCATTCCCGGCATCCTGCCCATCACCCAGATCGGCCAGCTGGAGCGCATGACGAAGATGTGCGGCGCCACCATCCCCGAGGGATTGCATCGAGAGCTGCACGCGCGTGAGGATCAACCCGAGGCGGTGATCGACTTCGGTGTGGCCCACGCCACGCTGCAGTGCGCCGAGCTGTTGGCGGCTGGCGCTCCGGGCATCCACTTCTACACGCTCAACCGCTCGCCGGCCACGCGTGCCATCCTCGGCGCGCTGAAGCTGGCAAGGCCCTGGGAGAAGGCGGCGCTCAACGCTGAGCGGACCTCGCACACCGCGACTGCTCCCGCACGGTAGAGCTACCGGCTAGGCCGATTCGATCTCGAGCGCCTCCGCCAAGCGCGGAGAGCCGTCGGTGGCGTCGTAGCGCACGTCTATCGAGTCGTCCTGTTTGTAGGTGCCCACGCCCCAAGCCCCGAGCAGCCAGCGGCGCTTTGAGATGCGGTCCTTGCGCAGCTCACGCTCGAACATCAGCGTGCGCCCCTTCGCCTGGAAGTCGACGCCCTCCCGCTGAGGCACGCCGTTGAGGAAGACCTCGTAGGGCTCGCGCACCTCTGCGGGCAGTTTCACGATCGAGCGGGGCATGTCAAAGGCATTATCTACCCGACTGACCCCTTACCCTCACCCGCATGAGCACTCTTGAGGGCGTTCCCCATAGCGGGGGGCGGGCAAGCGAGATCGAGTACACGGTGCGTCGCTCCAAGCGCGCCAAGCGGGTGCGCGTCAACGTGCGCGCCCACACCAACGTTGAGGTGGTGCTGCCTGCTCATGCTCCCGAGCGTGCCGCCGCCGCCGCCGTGCGCGAGCTGGCCCCGTGGATCGAGCGGCAGCTCTCCGAGGGTCGCCAAGCGCTCGCTCGTGTCGCCGAGCGGGCGGGAACCGTCCCCTATC
>JBAPMC010000222.1:0-4462 GCA_049278415.1 Solirubrobacteraceae bacterium | reverse complement strand
CTTGTGGAGTCACCCACGACAGCATCTCGGGATCGCTACACGACGGAAGTGTCATCAGCTATCGATTCGTTAGGGCGAAGGGCTGCGTAGCGGGTCGAGCCGTGTTCGCAACTCGTTTTCAGTCCATCTACGCTCGGCGGCGAGGCGCTGGCGAAGGCAGTCGAATGCATCGGTGTGGGCGATCTCGGGCACGACTTCAGCTAGTCGGCGGGCGGTCCAGCGTGGATACCAGGGATAGCCGTGGCAAGGGTCTGTCTGGGCTGCCGTGAGCCGCTGGTCCGTCTGCTGGCGCGCGAGGGTGCTTCGTACGCGAGAACGCAGGCCGCGAGGTGGTGTGAAGCCGAGCGGCCATCCGTCGTCGTCGTACTCCTGCGACGATGCGTCCACGACCGGCGCGACGCGCACGATCTGCACGCTATGGCCAAGGTCGTCATGCATGACGATCCAGCTGACGGGGGTGATTGTGATTGCGCCAACTCCTCGGTGTGGCCGTATGCCTTTCCCGCCCTCGAGCAGGCTGGCCCATGCCCGCGGCCACTGGGCGATCAGGTCAAGCGTGCGCCACATCCCACCCGTTAGGAATAGGTCGGCGCCTTCGACTTCCTCACGCCAAGTGCGCGCTGTGCCAGCGTAGATGAGGTACGCCGTAGTGAGGTCTTCCGCGTTGAGGATGTCACACAGCTTCAGCGCGTCCCACAGAACCTCGTGGGGCTTGTCGACCTTCATCTCTATGAGCACCCGACCGGCCGCCACTCCTTCGAGGGCAAGATCCACCCCTCCCGGCTGGCGCGTCCAGCCGGATAGCTTCTGGTAGCGCACCTCGCGCGCAACCGACGCGTGCAGCCTGCGCAGCGTGTCCGCGTCCGCTATGGCACCGACAAGTGCGGCCTCGGGCCTGCCCCCCGACAGATCCATAGGCGCCGCGATCGCGTCGTGTACAGAGTTGGTGATCACGTTGTCAATCGCATGGGCCGGCAGTGGAAAGAGGCTCTCAAACCGCTTGAACAATGAGTAGGTGATGTAGTTGACGGGGTCCCTGTAGGTGGTCCAGGGTCTATGCGCAGTCTGGTTGTTTGTTGTCGGTTATGGTGTCTGCGTATTCGGTGGGTGTGAGTCCGTCCAGTGCTGAGTGTGGTAGGTAGGTGTTGTACTCGATTCGCCAGTCCTCGATGATGAGCTTCGCCTCGGTGAGCGACCCGAACTCCTCGATGTTCAGCAGCTCGTCTCGCAACCTTCCGTTGAAGGACTCGACGAACGGGTTCTCCCAGGGTGAGCCGGGCTCGATGTAGGCGGTCTTCGTGCCTGCGAGGCGACAGTAGTCGCGTAGCGCCCATGCGATCATCCCGGGGCCGTTGTCGGCTCGGAGATATTCGGGTGCGCCGCGAGTGAGCACAAGGTCCTGGATAACCCCGATGAGGTCCTCGGCGGTGCAGGTCCGGTCGACCCTGATCGCCAGCGCCTCGCGGGTGTACTCATCGACGATGTTGCACAGCTTCAGCCTGCGCTGGTCAGAGGTCTCGTCGAACATGAAGTCGATCGCCCACACATGGCCGGGACGGGTGGCGCGCAACCGTTGCTTCTGCCCTGGGCCTACCCTGCGGCGCTTGCGTGTCCTCACGGGCCGCCGCAGGCCCTCCTGACGCCAGATACGGCGTGTGCGCTTGCGATTGATCGTCAATCCTTCGCGCAGCAGGATCTGATGCGCGGTCTTCCAACCCCACCGAGGATGCTCGCCGGCGATCTGTCGCAGGCGAGCAGAGAGACGCTGCTCCTCGGTGCTTGGCGGCCGCCTGGGCTTACGTTGTGTCGAGCGATTCTGACCGACCACACGGCACGCACGGCGCTGTGAAACCCCGAAACGCTCCTGCAGAACCACAACAGCTCTGCGACGGCGCTCCGGGGTCAAAATTTCCCCTCAGCCAACTCCTTGAGCATGTCGATATCCAAAGCCTGCTCGGCGATCAGCTTCTTCAACCGCTGGTTCTCAGCCTCGAGCGTCTTTAGGCGCTTAGCCTCATCAGCCTTCATCCCGCCATAAACCGCTCGCCACCGATTGAACGTCGCCTCCGAGACTTCGAGATGACGCAAAACCTCAACGAGATCCTGCCCCTCGTTCAGAAGGCGCTCGCCCTCCCTGATCTTCCTAACAGCCTGCTCCGGGGTATGCCTGCGTCGCTTCATGATCGTGTCCATCCTCCCATCCCATCACGGGAAACACGACCACGCACTCCACCTGGCTCACCTCAAAGGGACCCCGTCATAGTGCTCCAGGCGAAAGAGAGCGTTTGTTGTCACTTCGAGCTCGGTGAATCGCACCTCGCGGGCATCGCCCTCGCCAACGATGACCACTGGATGCACGAACCGATGCTTGTCGATGTTGGATAGATCACGAGGCACGTCAGCTAGATAGTGGGAGGCGGCGTCATCTTTGAGGTGGTAGGGCTGGAATGTCTCGATCAGCGCCCTGTGATCGGCGGCGACGCCGCGTAGATAGCGGCCGGCTCTCTTCTTGTAGGCGTCGGGTGTGTCGAAGATCGGGAACTGGTTGCGGTCACGCGGCTCTTGTCCGTTCAGTACCACGAGCTGCCAGACGAGATGGTCAAGCACACAGCGCAGGTTGTGCAGGAAGTCCCCCACGATCACCTCGAGATGCAACGGAGATGGCTCTGAATCGGCCCGCTCCAAGAACATTTGGAGCTCCTCGCTGAGCGCCCGTCGGTGTCGCCACGCGCCTTGCAGCTTCAGCCGGCAGCCGAGTAGCGGATCATCGGTCATCAGCCGCACGATACGGGTCCACAAGGTTGCTCAGGGACCGAAAGCTGCGTAGACTGCCGCGATTCGCTCGAACGTACTAGACGAGCGCTGCACCGGCTCTTGTGAGCGAGCTATCGTCGCGTCATGGTTCGTTCGTTGGAGATCGACTTCGATGCGCGTGTCATGCGAGTCGAGCGGCTCGACGGAAGTGTCCTACTACAGCCGATACCCGGGGAGATGCGAGCAAGCTCTGTGGTGCGCCACTCCCGGTTGCACCTCGAGTCACAGACCCTGATTTTTACGCTCAATGACGGCATGACGCTAGAGGTGGAGGTCGGCTCGGCCCGGCAGGCAGCCTTGACCAATGTGCCGATCGTGTACCTCGATCAAGTCCACTGGGTCAGCCTCGCGCAGTATCTATGGGCACCAGACCGCCTGCGCGTGTCAGAGCGCGAGGCGGCGGAGGTTATGATCGGGCTCGCGCGCGAGCGGCGCGTTCGGCTGCTAGTTGCAAGTGCGCATTTCACGGAGTTGCCTCCTGTGGCGGGCCGGCGGCGGCGCGACCTAGCCGTGACTATTCTCGGCCTCTGTCGTGGCTGGCAGATGCAGAACCCGCTCAGGATTCGCGCCCAGGAGTATCTGACATCGATCCTCGGACAAGAGCCAGTTGCCTCCGATGTCTTCACGCTACAGCCCGGAGTGCTTTTTACAGAAGGTCCCGAGCCTCCCGCGCCGATGCAAGGGCTCCCGGCCGACCTCTCTGAGATGCTCGCGCGAGTTGTTGCGGTGTCAGCCGTCTACGCCGCAGTGCTTGACGACGAGCCGCCCGACATGACAGAGGGCAAGGCCGCGGCTGAGCGATGGGCGTCAGGTTTCGCCCCGCTCGCGACGTACATGCGCGAGCAGCGGATGAGCGAGGAGCACGCGCGAATCAACGCCCATGCACGGTTCATCGATGATCAGCACCCGGAGTTCGCACGGGCAGGAGCACGCGCCGGCATCTCCCCGAGCAACTCGCCGGATGGCTGGCTGACAAGCTCCCGTCCGAACTCACGCGAATGCCGTCCGCGGGCAGGTTCAGCGAGGTGCTCTACCTACGCCTTCGCAACGCAGACGAGAAGTGGGAGGGAAATGACCTGAACGACATGAACTACCTTTGCGCTGCCGCGGGCTACGCCGACATCACTGTCGGCGAGAAAAAGACCATCGAATACCTACGCCGCGCCGAACCACGCGTTCCACCCGGCTCACAGCTATGCCGGCAGCTGAGCGAAGCCGTCGCACTGCTTGACGCGGGAGGCATAGCCGTATGACGCTTTGAGCGGTCCATTGGGGCAACGGCTGTCGCTAGGCTGGCACGATGACCGACAAGATTGGTATCGCAGCTTCTCCTCGTTTCAGGACCTACAGTGGTGAGCTACGGCAGCTATTCGGTGAACTGTCAGCCGCCTTTTACGACTGTCAACGCACCTTTGTGGCCATCATCGATGTGAACCCGGAGGGACCGACTGCGGGTTCCGCGGCGCAGCTTGAGCACGAGCACCTACAGCACGATCCTCCGTACCCGTCCAGAGCTCCGTCGCTCGTCCCGATGACAAGTTATTTCTATCTCTCGACGGCTGCGGACCATATGGGAGGCTTGGGTGCTCTCTATGCCGCCGAAGAGGTGGCATACCCTCCACCCCTGCTTATCCGTGCGGTAGTCGAG
>JBAPMC010000221.1:0-4938 GCA_049278415.1 Solirubrobacteraceae bacterium | reverse complement strand
GAGCGTGACCGAGGCGAACGCCTCGTTGATCTCCCACACGTCGATGTCCTCGGCTTTCAGGCCCGCCTTCTCGAGCGCCTTCTTGGCTGCGGTGGCGGGGGTGCGGGCGAGGTAGGCGAATTCATCGGCGCTCTGAGCGTGGGCGACGATCTCGGCGAGCGCCTCCTTGCCGTTGGCGGCGGCCCATTCATCCGAGGCGACGACTAGGGCGCCACCGCCGTCGTTGACGCCGGGCGCGTTGCCGGCGGTGTGGGAGCCCCCCTTGCCGACAAGCCCAGGCAGCGAGGCGAGCTTCTCGAGCGATGTGTCACGGCGGGGACCCTCGTCAACCTCAACGACGGTGTCGCCCTTGCGACCCTTGACGGTGACGGAGACGATCTCTTCCGGCAGGCGACCCTCGTCTGTGGCCTTCAGCGCAAGTTCGTGAGAGCGCAGCGCCCAGCGGTCCATGTCGGCACGAGTGATCTCGAGCTCGTCGCCGACCGCGGTTGCCTCGACGAACATCTGCTTGCCGGAGAACGGGTTGGTGAGCCCGTCGTGGACCATGGCGTCGAGCGCCTTGACGTCGCCCATGCGGAAGCCGAAGCGTGCGCCGGGCAGCAGGTAGGGAGCCTTCGACATCGACTCCATGCCGCCGGCGACGCCGACCTGGACGTCGCCCGCGCGAATGGCCTGGTCGAGGATCACGGCGGCGCGCACGCCTGAGGCGCAGACCTTGTTGATGGTCTCCGAGGAGATCTCCTTGGGGATGCCGGCCTTGATCTGGGCTTGACGCGAGGGGATCTGCCCTTGGCCTGCCTGCAGGACCTGGCCCATGACGACGTGCTCGATCTGCTCGGGCTCGACCTTTGAGCGTTCAAGCGCCGCCTCGATCGCGACCGCTCCTAGCTCGGTGGCGTCGAGCGTTGAGAGCCCGCCGCCCATCTTGCCAATGGGTGTGCGGGCAGCACCGAGGATCACAGTCTTTGGCATCGAGGCGATTCTCCTGATTTAGATTTGTCCCACCCACCCGGCTGGGGGGTGAGGACCAGAGGACGGGAATGCTATCGACCTGGATATCGTGCTCGGATCATGAACGTGTCCTGGACAGTCGAGAAGCCCGCCGACACCGGCGCCGACACGGTCGCGATCGGCTTCTTTCAGGGCGACGTGTCCCCGTCCGGCGCACCGATCCAGGTGGGCGAGCTGCTGGCAAGCGGCGAGGCCCGAGGCTCGTTCAAGTCGCTTGCCCTGACGCACGCGGAGGGCAAGCGCTGGCTGATAGTGGGCCTCGGCGATCGCGACAGATTCACTCTCGAGCGCGCACGCGTGGTGGCTGCGACCGCCCGCGAGCGGACGAAGGAGATATCCACGAAGGTGCTGTGCTGGCAGATTCCGCCGGGAGCGGATGGCGAGGTTGCAGCGGCCTTGGTGCAGGGCACGATGCTCGCTGACTACAGCTTTGACATTCACAAGTCCGCGAAAGAGAAACCCGACCTCGAGGCGAAGCCAAAGCGCCTTGAGGGTTTGATTTTGACAGGGGATGGCGATCTAGCGACGATCGTCGGCGATGCGAAGATCGTGACCGAGGCCGTGAACGAAGCACGCGATCTGCAGAACCGGCCCGCGAACGACCTCACCCCGACAGCGCTGGCTGAGCACGCCCGCCGGCTCGGGAGCGAGATCGAGCACCTGTCCGTCGAGGTGGAGGGACGCGAGGGCATCCTCAAACGCTCGATGGGCGCATTCGCGGCGGTGGCCCAGGGCACGGACGAGGAGCCCGCGCTGATCACGCTTCGCTACGAGCCTCCGGGCGCGAGCGGCCCGCTGCTCGGGTTCGTGGGCAAGGCCGTGACGTTCGACAGCGGCGGGATCTCGTTGAAGCCTGGGGCCAAGATGGCGGAGATGAAGTTCGACATGTCGGGTGGGGCGGCGGTGATCTCCGCGGTTGCGGCGATCGCGCGGATCGGACTGCCGGTGAGGATCATGGCGGTGGTGGGAGCGACCGAGAACCTGCCGAGCGGTGGCTCTGTAAAGCCCGGGGACATCGTTACTGCTTCGAACGGCAAGACGATCGAGGTGAACAACACCGACGCCGAGGGCCGGCTCGTGCTGGCGGACTGCCTCTGTCACGCGATCGGGCTCGGGGCCGAGCAAGTGGTGGACCTGGCGACGCTGACCGGCGCGGTGATCATCGCGCTCGGCTCGACCTATGCCGGTCTGATCTCCAATGACGATGCCTTTGCCGCCCGGGTGACCGATGCCGGCAGTCGAACCGGGGAGATCGTGTGGCGGCTGCCGCTGCACGAGGAGTACGACGAGCTTGTGAAGGGCAAATACGGCGATCTGGACAACGCGCCCGAAGGACGCAAGGCGGGCACGATTACGGGCGCGACGTTCCTGTCGAACTTCGTCGGGGACACGCCTTGGGTGCATCTGGACATTGCTGGCTCGGCCTGGGATCTCGGGCGTGCCTATGCGCCGAAGGGTGCTGCCGGCTACGGCGTGCGCTTGCTGGTCCAGCTGGCGCAGTCCTACCGCGCCTAGCGCGGTCTAGACGGCTGAAGTCAACGCGGCGTCGCTGCGCATGTAGTCACCGAGGCGACTGGTGACAGCAGCCCAGGCCTCCCCACGGGGGTCGATGTGGGCACGATGCCTGCCGGCGTCGCCCTCGATTTCGACCAGCTCCACCGTACCTCCGGCGGCGCGCTCTGCGCTCGCGTAGTTGCGGCTCAGCTCCACAGACACCGTCTCATCCGCGGTGCCGTGCACGAGCAGCACCGGCATGCCCAGCGGCACGTGGGCCATCGGATCAGCGATGGCGTAGCGCTCGGGCAGCTCCTCGGGGCCGCCACCCATCAGGCTCTTGACGGCGCCTTCCGGCACCCTGCGGTAGCCGTCGGCGAGGTCACATACGCCTGCTTGCGAGATCACACGCCGCAAGCGCATGAGCGACGGCGCGCTGTGCGCACCCGGCGCTCCCGCTGGAAGCTTCGCGCGACTCGCGGCCCACAGCGCCAGATGTCCACCGGCGGAGTGGCCGAGGATGCTCACACGCTCGAGGTCGAGCGGGGCGTCAAGCGTCGGGAGACAGTCGATCGCGCTCGCGACGTCTTCAAAGGTCTCGGGCCAACCGCCACCATCGCCGATGCGACGGTACTCGATGTTCCACACTGCCCAGCCACGCCTCATGAGGTCGCCGGCCAGCCCACGCATCACGATCTTGCCGTAGCCCGCCTGCCATGAGCCGCCGTGGATGATGATCATCACCGGATGCCGTCCCCCTCGCCTGGGCAGATAGAGATCGGCGCGTTGCGAGCGATGCGGGCCGTAGCGATGCCGCTGCCGGGGCGCCAGGACGTCGAGGATTAGGCGCATACGAGCCACGGACTGGCAATCCTAGAAGGAGGACACGCCGATCTCCAGGTCCGGCGTGCCAGACGATGCCGGCGTGACCGGCGCAACTCATGCATCGCCGGCTCTCTGTGAGAATGCCCGTGATGGACTTCGACCTGTCACCAGACCACGAGCTGATCCGCCGCACGGTGCGCGAGTTCGCCCAAGGCGAGGTGGCGCCGGTGGCCGAGGAGCTCGATCGCACGAAGTCCTTCCCCTATGAGATCGTCTCCAAGCTCGGCGGGCTCGGGCTGATGGGCATTCCGTTCCCCGAGGAGTACGGCGGCAGCGGTGGCGACACACTTGCCTATGTGCTCGCAGTTGAGGAGCTGACAAGAGTTGACTCCTCAGTTGCGATCACACTGTGCGCACATACGTCGCTTGGAACCCAGCCGATCTACCTGTTTGGCTCCGAGGAGCAGAAGCGCGAGTGGCTGCCACAGCTTTGCTCCGGATCAAAGCTCGGCGCATTCGGCTTGACCGAGCCCGAGGCGGGCTCAGACGCCGGCAACACTCGCACTCGCGCGCGGCTCGACGGCGGCCCTCATGCAGGAGCGCAGGCAGGCGAATGGGTTATCGATGGGGCTAAGCAATTCATTACGAACGCGGGGACCGACATCTCGGGTGTCGTGTGCATAACGGCGGTCACCGGCGACTCCGGCGACGCGCAGGCGGGCGCAGGCAAGGAGATCTCGAACATCATCGTGGCAAACGGGACGCCGGGCTATGAGCAGGGCCAGCCGTACAGGAAGATGGGCTGGAACGCCTCGGACACTCGCCCCCTGACGTTCACTGAATGCCGGGTTCCTGAGGAGAACTTGCTCGGACCGCGCGGCCAGGGCTTCAAGCAGTTCCTGCACATCCTCGACATAGGCCGCATCGGCGTCGCGGCTATGGGCGTGGGACTCGCGCAGGGAGCGCTCGATGAGGCGCTCGCCTATGCCAAGGAGCGCAAGGCGTTCGGCAAGCCGATCTCAAAGTTCCAGGCAATCCAGGCGAAGCTCGCAGACATGTCTGCAGAGATCGAGGCGGCGAGGCTGCTCGTGTACAAGGCGGCGCGCGAGAAGGACTTGGGGCGCAACTTCACGTTGACCGCGGCCCAGGCGAAGCTGAAGACAGGTCGGCTGGCGGTGCGCTGTAGCGAGGAGGCGGTGCAGATCCATGGCGGGTACGGCTTCATTGAGGAGTACCCGGTGTGCCGCTTCTACCGCGACGCGAAGATCCTCACGATCGGTGAGGGCACCGATGAGATCCAGCAGATGGTGATTGCGCGAGCCCTGGGGGCGTAGCTGCCGTGTCGGCGTAGGCGCAGCGCTTGCTCGAAGCCTTACTTGGACTTGGGCGTGAGGATCACGAGCGGGATCTCCCGCTCGGTACGCCGTTGATAGTCCTCATAGCCGCCGTAGACTTTCACCATGAGCGGCCATAGCCGCTTGCGCTCCTCAGGATCGGCGACGCGAGCATGCACCGCAAGCCGTTTGGAGCCGACCTGAATTGTTGTGTCGGGATTGGCCTTCAAATTGTGAAGCCAGCCAGGGTGCTTGGGATAGCCTCCCTTGGAGG
>JBAPMC010000220.1:0-4032 GCA_049278415.1 Solirubrobacteraceae bacterium | reverse complement strand
GTACAAGGGCATCGCCAGCTATTACGCGGCTCGCCTGCCGAACGGCGAGACCGTCAAGGATCTCATTTGGTATTACGACGACCCGCTACGGGCCGTCGACGGGATCGAAGGACGGCTGTGCTTCTTCAACGAGCGCTGCGACGTCGAGGTTGACGGGAAGCTCGAGGGCCGCCCCGACACCACCTGGAAGCACGGGGTCAAGTCAGAGGCCCCGGCGGCCGCCCGCAGCTGAACCCCGCGGCCACCTTCGGCTGAGCCCCGCCCCGCGCCGGCTGGGTATGCTCGCCCGCATGGCTATCGCGACCCCTTTCACCGACAAGACCGACGAACAGAAGGCGATCTGCGAGATGGTGCGCCAGTTCGCCGACGAGCAGATCCTCCCCAACGCCGAGCACTACGACCACGAGGACCTCTTCCCGGGGCCGATCGTCGAGCAGATGAAGGAGCTAGGGCTGTTCGGGGTCACGATCCCCGAGGAGTACGGCGGCATGGGCCTCGACCTGACCACCTACGCGATGATCGTGGAGGAGCTCTCGCGCGGCTGGATCTCGATCTCCGGCGTCATAAACACCCATTTCATCGGCTCCTACCTGCTCATGAAGTTCGGCTCCGAGGAGCAGAAGAAGAAGTATCTGCCACGTATGGCCACAGGCGAGATCAGGGCGGCCTTCTCGCTGTCTGAGCCCGAGCTCGGCTCAGATGTGCAGGCGATCAAGACGACCGCTAAGAAGGGCGAGGACGGCAAGTACGAGATAAACGGCCAGAAGATGTGGGTCACAAACGGTCTTATGTCAGACCTCGTGTTCGTACTTGTCAAGACCGACCCCGACGCTCAACCGCGTCACAAGGGCTTTACCTGCTTCATCGCCGAGAAGGAGGGGGGAGTGTCAGAGAACACCGGCGACTACGCCGGCCTGAACGTCCCCCCGAAGCTCAAAAAGATGGGCTACAAGGGCGTCGAGTCCACCGAGCTCGTATTCGACGGCTATCGCTGTCCGGCGGAGAACATCCTCGGCGAGGAGGACGCCGGTCTCAACAGGGGCTTCGTCCAGATGATGGATGCGCTTGAGGTCGGTCGCGTCAACGTCGCCGCTCGAGGTGTGGGCATCGCACAGCGCGCGCTGGAGCTGGGTCTGCGCTACTCCCAGGAGCGCAAGACGTTCGGCAAGCCGATCGCAGAGCATCAGGCGATCCAGTTCAAGCTCGCCGACATGGCCACCCAGGTCGACGCCGCCCGTCTACTCACGCTGCGCGCGGCGCGCCTGAAGGACGCCGGCGAGCGCTCTGACCTGGAGGCCGGGATGGCCAAGCTCTTCGCCTCTGAGGCAGGGCGCTTCTGTGTGGAGGAGTGCTTTCGCATCCACGGTGGCTACGGCTATTCCAAGGAGTATGAGATCGAGCGTCTCTACCGCGACGCCCCACTGCTCTTGATCGGCGAGGGCACCTCAGAGATCCAGCGCATGGTGATCGGCAAGAAGCTACTCCAGCGCCACAAGATCTGATGGCCGAGGATGCGAAGATCCTGATCGAGCGGGCCGCCCGGCGCTTCGTCGAGGAAGTGCCCGCGCTAGCTCCGATGAAGCTCATCGTCAGCGTCGAGCTACAGGGGCGTGGCGACACCCAGCACTTCCGCCTGCAGATGCCTGAGGTGCAGGTCACCAAGGGCCCACCTGAGGACGCCCGCATCAACGTCGAGATGCGCCGCGAGTTCTTCAACATCATGGCCAACGACGGCAAGGTGCCCGATTGGATCGAGGCCTTCACCTATGGCAAGGCCAAGGCGACCGGACCAAGTCAATACCTGAAGCTGATCGCTAACGTCGTTGACAAGCACGAGGAACGCGAACGCTTGAAGACAGCTCGCAAGCACGTCTGAGCACAAAGAACGCGCTGCACCCCGAAGCCGGGCGCACCTAAGACGATCAGCGTCCAGACGCCTCTCAGCGTCTAGTGGTAGGCAAGAATCTGCTGCGCGAGAAAGGCGAGCGAGGCAAGCATGCAGACGCACATAACGATTAGTGAGAAGTTTTCGCTCACAGCCTGCATACCATAGCGCCAGCGGCACCCACGATGTGCGCAGTGGCCGTCCCCGGCCTAGGGAACACGTGTCGCAGCGGAGGCGCCGAGCACGTTTCCGTTCGCGTCCAGTGCTCGGCTCTCGATGTAGGCGGCGCTGGTTGTGAGGCGCGTAGTCGTCTGAAAGCCGTTCCTCGTGACGGTGGCGAGTGGCACGAGAACGCTCGGCGAGGCCCCCGCGAACAGCTGCCACGAGCTCACTCCTGTCGCCCCGTTCCAGCTCATCTGCACCTGGATGTTGGCGCCGCTACGCATGGCCACGATCGCGGGGAGGGTTGACGGCTGCCCACTCCATGGCGATAGATATGTGCGGAAGTCCTGCACGTTATGTCCGAGCGCCCCGTCGAGCAGCACCCTCCCGGCCGAGTCGTACTCGGTGAAGTTCGGCAGGTTGCCGTAGCCCATCAGCAAGTTGCCTCCAGGGAGACTGAGCGTGTTGCCCTGTGCGGGCGCCAGCAGCGTCTTTGAGGGATTGACGAAAGCCTTTGCGAGCGCCACCGTCCTTGAAGCCATGTCGGGCTTGAGCAGCACTCCTCGTGACTGCTTCTCCTTCGGTGGTGTTGAGCCATTGTCGAATACCGAGATCAGCCCGCCGGGCTGCCACTCGGCGTCGTGCTGCCAATAGGTTTTCGTCCCTGGGCCGAGCTTGAAGCTCGAGTGCTTTCCGCCGAGCTGCCAGTTGAAGGCGCCCGTCTTCACGTCCACGTCATAAAGCGCCCACGAGTTGCGCGCGGAGATCAGCACGTCGTTCGATGCTCCGGGGTCGATCGAGTTGACGTGGATGTAGTCCCACGGGTTGCCGTTGTGCGGGATCGGGTTGTAGGAGTCGCTCAGGGGGATGTGCCCGAGGGCATGCCACTCCCACATCACGAGCCCCGTCTTGATGTCGATCTCCTGCACGATCGAGTCGGTAAGCACGCCGCCGGCGCCGTGCAGCGAGGACAGGCTCGACTTGATCGGATCGAACTCGTCGATCCAAGCAGTGCCCTGCGGAGTCAGTCGGATCTCGTGCAGGTCAGCCCGGTAGCCGTTGCCAGCCCTGACGCTCGTCACCTGTTTGTAGGAGCTGTCATAGATGACATCTTCTCCCTGGCCGAAGCCAACCTTCAGGATGCGTCCCTGCCACCAGGTGAGCACGGGCTTGCCGTTGTACTGCTGCACCTGGAAGTTGGTCGACTGCTCGCCCGCCGGCAACGGGTGAAACCAGACGAGCGCACCGTTTTGTTCTGCTATCAGCGGGCCGGGCGCTCCCTCGCCTTGGTAGGGCGCAAGAAACAGGTCGCCGACCGTGGCTGCGGCTTGGGCATGCGTGGTGATGCTCACCGTGGAGGGCGTCAGGGTGGGTGCAGAGGCATAGTGCTGCACGGCATGTGGATCGCCCGGGTTGTTTGGAAACTCCGCTTGGCTCACAGACGCCTGGTGGGCGATCGTGAAGATTGTCGTCACGGGCTTTTCAGGTGTGCTTTCCCCAACGCCAACAAGCGCATGAACCGCAACCTGCTCACCGGCCTGGAAAGCCTTGTTCGGGACGAAGCTCTCACCGGTCCCTGTCGAGTAGGGCTTCAGTTTTCCGGTATGGACGCCGCTGCGCGAGCCCACCACGCTCACGTTGGCGACTTTCGTGCCGGGTTCCCCCAGGAAGCTGATCTGGGTCGAGGGCGAGGCGTCCTCGGTACCCGGCAGCGGCGACACAGCCACGGAGTTGGCTTGCGCCTCGGCGCGATCGGCCGTTGGCGTCAGGCCACTAGTTGCTGCGCTCGAGGACCCGCTGTCGCCGCATGCGCACAGGCCAACGCACATCGCCAATGCCGCAAACAGCACGGATGCGCGAGTCATCGTCGAACCGCCCGCGAGAATGACCGGGAAGCTCCGATCACCCGGCCGTTGGCATCAAGAGCCTGGACCTTGAAACTCTCATATCCCTGTGGCACTGGGATCACCGTCTCGAATCCAGAC
>JBAPMC010000219.1:0-4612 GCA_049278415.1 Solirubrobacteraceae bacterium | reverse complement strand
CTCAAAACCCCCGCACTCGGAGCGAAAATATTCCGCAAATTGCGACCTTTATTTGAGGAAATGGCGTGATCTCAAATACTCAACTCCGGTTACTCAAAACGCTCTCGTCTGTTCGCCCTGGCGCCTGCTTGTGAGCTTGGGGGTCTACCATTCGAAAGATGGCTCAAACGAGCGGTCATCGACGGATCAACCGGTAGGCTGTTGTGATGCGTGCGTCGAGGTCGCAAAGCGCCTTCGGCCACGCTCGTCGCGTCGCGGTAGCGGCGGTTGCGGCTCTCTCGCTCGGTCTGGTAGTGCTCGTTGTAGGTCAGGGTTTCAGCACGATTGGCGTCGTGCGGGCGGTCGAGGAGATCGCGCTCGGGGCGATCATCGTGGCGGTGCTCGCCGGCGCGGCTGCCTTCGTGGCGGTGCATCTCGCCGGATGGCGCGACCCGGAGTCGGAGGTGGAGTTCGACGAGCTCATACGCCACTCGGAGGAGCTTGCCCGCGAAGGGCTCGTGGTGGAGCCAGAAGAATCAGAGTTCATGGAGCTCGACCCGCTCGACGACGGCGACTTCGAAGAGCTCGTGCGCGACGCGCTCGACGACCTGCCGGACCTGCTGCGCAACGCGCTCACCCACGTGGCGGTGGTGATCTCAGACGGCGGGCGCGCCCGTGGCGCCTACGGTCTCTACCAGGGCGACGGAGCCACCAAAAACAACGCCCACGACCGCATCGTGATCTTTCGTGACACGATCAGGCGCGACTTCGGGCACAACCCTGATCTGCTGCGCGACCAAGTTACAAAGACCGTGCGCCACGAGCTCGCCCACCATGTTGGCTTCGACGAGTTGGGCGTCAGCCGGCTGGACTTGTAGATAAGAGATCGCGAACTAACCCCGATCTCGCATAGGATTCGCCGCTGCTCCCGCGCCGTGCGGGACGGGTGGGCACTGGATCCGTCCCCGCCAACGACCTATCAAGGAGAAAAGCCACATGCCTGAAGCTGTGATAGTCGACGCCGTGCGCACGCCCATCGGGCGGGCTGTAAAGGGGTCGCTCAAGTCCGTGCGCGCCGATGACCTGGCGGCGATCCCGCTGAAGGCGATCGTTGAGCGCAACCCGCAGGTGGAGCAGAGCTCGATCGGCGACGTGATGATGGGCTGCGGCTATGGGGAGGGCGAGCAGGGCTACAACATCGGGCGCATCGCCTCGCTGATCGCCGGCATCGACTATCACGTGCCTGGCACCACGGTCAATCGCTTCTGCGCCTCCTCGCTGCAGACTATTCGCATGGCCTTCCACGCGATCAAAACCGGCGAGGGCGACACCTACATCTCAGCCGGCGTAGAGGCTGTATCGAGAGCTGGCCGTGGCAGCGCCGAGTTCGAGTTCCACCCGCTGGTGGACGGCTCTGAGGGCTCCTACTACAACGTGTACATCCCGATGGGCCTGACCGCCGAGAACGTGGCTGAGGAACGCAACATCAGTCGTGAGGCTCAGGATGAGTGGGCGCTCATCTCTCAGACGAGGGCAGTGGCTGCTCAGGAATCGGGACACTTCGACAAGGAAATCATCCCTGTCACGGTGCCCGCCCACAAAGATGTGGACAAGGAGGGCAACGAGATCGACGTGCCCGAGACGATTGTCACCAAGGACGACGGTCCGCGCGCCGGCACAACGCTCGAGAAGCTCGCAGCCTTGAAGCCGGTGTTCAAGCCGGACGGAACCGTAACCGCCGGCAACGCCTGCCCGCTCAACGACGGCGCCGCCGCGGTGCTCGTCATGTCCGCTGAGAAGGCGGCGGCGCTCGGCCTCAAACCGAAGGCGCGCATCATCGCCTCCACCGTCGCCGGAATTCGCCCTGAGGTTATGGGCCTCGGTCCGATCCCCGCGATCCAGGAGCTCCTGAAGAACACCGGCATGTCGATCAAGGACATCGACGTGGTTGAGATCAACGAGGCATTCGCGGCACAGATTGTGCCCTGCATGCAGGAGCTAGGCATCACCGAGGAGCAGCTCAACCCCTTCGGTGGAGCGATCGCCCTCGGGCATCCGTTTGGGATGACGGGCGCGCGCATCATGACCACGCTGCTCAACGACCTGGAGACGCTCGACGGCACCTATGGCATCGAGTCGATGTGCGCGGCTGGCGGCATGGGTATGGCGATGCTTGTGGAACGGCTCTCCTAAGGGAGGGATTGTGCCGCCCGTTTGGGCGGCATTGGGGCGTTCCCGTGGAATGAGAGGGCCGGCGCACGTCCGATAGTGCGACGGCCCGCATTCCCCGACCGTGACCGCGGTTGCGGTTGCGGTTGCGCCCCTCGTCTCCGCCGTGCTCAGCGCGCCGGTACGCCGAGGGCGTCGGGGACACCCTCGCGGAAACTGGCAAAGCGCGGGCTCCAGCCGAGCTCGCGCTTGATCTTGGCGTTGGAGGAGCGCGCTGAGCGCACAACGGCGTCAACGGCGTTGCGTCCGGCCACCAGCCGCGCGATCGGCGTGGGAATGCTGCACGGGGCGCCGACTCCGATGGTGCTCGCGGTGAACGCCATGAACTCGCCGAAGGTCACCGGCTCGTCGTCGACAACGTGATAAATCGAGCCAGCCGGCGCGCTTTCGGCCGCCAGGATCAAAGCCGAGACGACGTCCTGGACATGCACCACATCCCACAGGTTCTTGCCACCGCCGATCACCGCGAAGCGCCCCGGCTGGCGCAGACGGGGGACCAGCTCATCGGCGTACCAGCCGCCGGGACCGTAGACGTGCGATGGTCGCACCACCACCGCCGGCAGGCCCGAGTCGAGCACCAGTCGCTCACCTTCCTGCTTGGAGCGCCCGTAGGGAGTCTTGACGGGTAGTGGGTTCTCCTCTGTAAGCAGTGCTCCCTGAGCATCGCCGGTGACCACGGTTGAGGCGAACACGAAGCGGGGGCCGGCGGCTGTATCGGAGCCGGCCACTGCCAGGCAGGCGTCGAGCAGCCGCGCTGTGCCGTCCACATTCACAGCCCGTACGCGCCGGCTGTCGCGCTGCGAGGCGATCTCCGCGGCGAGGTGGATGACGCAATCGGGACGGATGCTCGCAACCGCATCGGTTAGGCGCGCACCGTCGCTCAGGTCACCTGCAACAGGGTCAGTGCCCGCAGGCTCCGATCCGGCTCGCCGAACGAGAGCGCTGATCTCATGACCGCGCTCGAGCAGTCGCGGGCAGAGTGTCTGTCCGATGAAGCCGCTGGCGCCGGTGAGGAAGATGCGCACTGTGTGAGGACGGTAGCGGAGCGGTCCGCAGGCCGAAGCGCGCCGTGCCGCAGGCTGCTGGCCCCACTCGCTGGTCCGACTGGCGGGCGGAGACCGCCAGAGCCACGGAAGATAGACTCGCCGGCCCGACTCGCGGCGAAGATAGTCCGAGCCACCTTGAACAAGGAGTTACCTGTATGAGGAAGACTGGGATATTCGTCTGCTTGCTAGCAGCGCTAACCATGGCACTAACATTTGCGCTCGCTGCAGGCGCTCATCCGGTGGCTCATTCGAGCAGTTGCACGCGCGGCAAAGAGGCAGCTGGGTGCAAGCTCAATGGCACGGGCTACTACGACGCGGCCACCCGTCTAATCGTGGGTTTCCCGATTTCGCCTCCCCAGAAAGGGGCGGCCACCGAACTATCGATACCGGCCGCAGCGTTGTGCGCGGGTGGGGGCGAAGCCAGCTTGTCTGTGAAGACGAAAGCTGTAGCTCGAATCGGAGGATCGCTTTCCTTCTCCGGTAAAGCCAAGATCCAGCAGATCGCCGAGAACGGAGCTGCAACCGTCTCAACAGCAAACATCACCGCCAAACTGAAGATCACGAATGCGAAGAAGGCAAGCCTGTCGGGCAAGGCAGAGCTCACGCTGAGCGACGGCACGAAGTGCAGCAAGCAGCTGCCAAACAAACTCCTGCGAGTTCTCGGCGGCTGATCGGGCCATTGTTGCGCCTCGATTTTGGGGCGGCGGACGATGGACAAGGTCCTATTGGCGGGTCTTAGTGCTCCCTATCGGCGTGAGGCGATTGCTGGGCTCAAGCTCAAGCCCCGCGGATCTATCGCGCGTTGGCTCAGGAATCGTTGGTAATCCGAAATCTCGGGTCCTGATACGAACCTCTTGTGTGCGCACAATCGTGGGCTTGTGTGGGTCGGCGAGCGCGGTAGGAATATCTGGGCTGTGGAGGCTGCTTCGGGCGTCCACGAGCATTGTGATAGTTGGAAGGCGAGGGTCGTCGCGGGCAGAAGAAGGAAGTTATTTGTCACAAATATCTGAACAAGATGTCACTCATCCAAATGTGTGCGAATAACCTAAACGAGATAGTACATCTCCGACGAGAAAGCTCTTGACGCGAGGAACGGCACTACTGTATGCTCGACGACGTATCGGGCTCGTCCCACTATCCAGAAGATGCCCGCAGCAGATTCCTGTCTGAGCAATGGTTCAACTGAGGAGACAAATGTTTTTGCAATGTAGGCGTAGTTGCCAGGGTCAAGGTCGGTCGCGGGATCACGCATCGAGGGCATCGCGTCTGCTGTTCTCGCGTCTTCTGTTATGCGCTGTCCTTGTTGCTTTGATCGTTTTGGTTATACCCGCGGCTGTCGCCTGCGCTCGTACTCTCTC
>JBAPMC010000218.1:0-11645 GCA_049278415.1 Solirubrobacteraceae bacterium | reverse complement strand
GAATCTTGACGCTCACGCATGGCTTGCCGGCGTGCTCGAAGTAGGCGAACTCGGATATAGCCCCAACGGTGATCCTTCCCCCTCCAGCCTTGTGGCCCGATGCTGTCAATGCATGATGGCGAAAGGTGCACTGGATTTGCTGCGGAACGGCGAGCTCGCCGTCTAGTTCAAAGCGATGCGGCAGTCGATAGTTCTCCATCTCCTGCAACGTCAATGTGATCTGAGCCGAACGCCACTGGACCTCGCCCGGTCGACTGGAGAACGATGAGCTTATGCGTGTCTCCATGGGGTCGTAGAGGATTCGTACCTCGTCATCCGGGGACACGCCGCGAATGTAACCTGTCGCCTCCTCCGCCCTCGCGATGACGTCCTCCGGCAGCAAGCCTGCCCCGAAGCCAGAGTCGATTACAACCCCCCGGGGACGAGCGAGCTCCATGAGACGTGAGGCAAGGTTCAAGACCCGGCCCGAATAGTCGAGCGTCACCTCTTTATCTCCGTCGTTGGCGACAAGTCGCGAAGCAGCGCCTTGCGCCAGCCCAATGCCAACAGCACTCGGAACCTCGAAGTTCACCATCGGCTCCTCCTGACATAGCGTCCCAAACACGTCCACAATCTCGAAGCAGCTACGTGCGGTGACCGACACCAGTTGCTCTAGTTCGGACTCGACAAATGGACGCACTAGCAGCAGCCCATCACCGGTAGGCTTGAAGAACCAGTCCTCGGCGAAGTAGGCCTCGATCAGCTTGGGATAGATCTTCGTCAAATACAAGATCGTTTGCGAGGACTCGACGCGCCTACTCCAGTCTGAGAAGCCTCGGATGTCGAGGTTCGCCGCAAGGACGAACTCAGAGCGGCCAGTCGCATTCTTGAGCAGATCCTGAAACCGTCGATGCATGTACCCCCCATTTCTCCGCGTTCGGATGCTCGGATGCATCTTACCTGCTAAACCACCCCAGCCCTGAGCTTGATATTGCAGGCTTGAGCCTTCTCAGCAACGGAAACCAGAAGCCGCGGCGCCCGGCGCTCCGCTGGAGCACACCCCCGGCGGGCTTGTCACACACAACCTCATCTAGCCACAGAAGAAATGAGACCTCACCCGTCCTATGGCATCGTTGAGGATCAAGCGTTTGCCATAGCCGCCAGCTATTAGCAATAGCCCTGACAAGGGGCATTTGAAACTAGTCCGCAAAAAGAACATTGCGGGAATAGTGATTAGACAACCGTCTCACAGGGCAGTACTGGGAACCATGATCGAGGAGGTTCTCCCCGGACTTGTGCAATGGAATGCCTTTCACGAGGGGATCGGCCACGTGGTTCACAGCAGCTTCGTGCTGGATTCGGGCACCCTCATCGATCCCATGGAGCCGGAGGAGGGGCTTGAGGCGGTTGCCGCCCTCGCTG
The DNA here is from genome assembly GCA_049278415.1 of Solirubrobacteraceae bacterium. Taxonomy (GTDB): domain Bacteria; phylum Actinomycetota; class Thermoleophilia; order Solirubrobacterales; family Solirubrobacteraceae; genus Palsa-744. The sequence goes on along the minus strand of JBAPMC010000218.1, from coordinate 10,244 downwards.
TCCCCCAACGGATCGTGCTTACCAACCGCCACCACTACCGCCATAGCGCTAGCTACGCCAAGCACTATGGCTGTCCGGTGCTGTGTCACAAGACGGCGCTCGGACATTTTGCCGATAACCATCCAGTGCGGGGGTTCTCCTTTGACGAGCAGCTAGCGGAGGGTGTGTTGGCATTGGAGTTGGGGTCGATCTGTGTGGAGGAAACGACGCTACTGGTAGATGTTGAAGATGGCGCGTTGTCCTTCGGCGACGGGCTCACACGCGAAGAGGACGGGTCGCTGGCGTTCATGCCGGACGAGCTTCTCGGCGAGAATCCACAACGTGTTCGAGCTGGACTTCTCAAAAACCTGCGCCGGATGCTTGACGAGGATTTCGATGCGCTCCTATTTGCTCATAGCGAGCCCGTCCTAAGCGGCGGACGAGCGCTGTTGAGCGACTTCCTATCTCACGAGACTTGATCTTCACGCAGGTGAGGCTCTGCGGCGGTTGGGCTTTAGCGCGGCCGGGTAGAGCACCTGTAATCCCCGTGTACCGCAACTTGAGGAGCACTAGATGCCAGCGATGAAGAGCAGCAACGGGATCCTTGCCGAGGACATGCACGAGGAGCGCGAGAAGATCATTGCAATGATGTGCAAGGCCTACTGGATGGAGATCGAGACGGTCATGAGCTATTTGGCCAACTCGGTGAACCCAGATGGTGTTCGGGCACAGGAGATCATCGCTTCCTTGCGAGAGGACATTCAGGAGGAGCTCGGTCACGCCACCCAGTTCGCTACCCGCATCAAGGAGCTCTACGGCGTGGTGCCTGGCTCAATGGACTTCCAGGCTGAGCAGTCCTACCTTCAGCCTCCCGAGCGCCAGAGCGACATCGTGCACGTCATCAAGGGGGTCATCGCAGCCGAGACGGGGGCAATCGACCATTACAACCAGATCATCGAGGCCACCGATGAGACTGATCCAGTGACCAACGATATGGTGATAGCCATTCTGCGAGACGAGGAGCGCCACCGCCGTTTGTTCGAGGGCTTCTTGCGTGAGTACGATGAGGAACGGCCACCCACCTAGGGCCACGGAGCGATGATGGATCGTCCACCAAAGTCCTCAGACCAGCTGCCCGAGGAGGCCCCCGCAGAGCAGGCGCCAGACGACGTGCCCGATGCGCCCGAGGGAGCTGCGCGTGAGGCAGGCCGTCGCCACGCCCGTCAGGCAGGCCCCAGCGGGAGCAAGGCGTCTCCAGCCGACGAGAGCACCCGCGAGGCGAGCGAGCAGAGAAGTGCCGCTCGCCATTAAAGCCAACCTCAGCGCAAGGAGCAAACGATGACCCCCGATCGACGCTACGAGCAGCAGGAAACTGACGAGGCCGCCAGGGAAGCAGCAGAGATCGGCGGCAAGGCCGGAGACGAGGATCTCGACCCAGCGCAGCGTCCGGTCATGGAGGCTGGCGGTGGTGTTGCTGAGGGCTTTGAGGAAACAGAGAACGCCTTGATCGATCACGCGTCCCACGGCGACCAGCAACCAGCTCATGCAATCCTCCACGATCAAGGTCGCCGAGAGGAGGAGAATCTCAGGAGAGAGGACGGCGAGACCGACCATGAGCGCAGCAGTGAGGTGAAGGCAGACTAAACGCTGCGCAGGCTCATATACCTACGGTGAATCGATGCGGAATCCTCAACAGAGTGAGAGCAACGAGACTCGCCACGAGACATCGTTGGAGAGGTTGGACCGCAACCTGGAGGAGCTCACGGGCGAGCTGCGCGTCGTAGTTACAGGCGTGCAGGTTTTGTTTGCATTCCTTCTGATCGTGCCCTTCAACACCGGCTTTGCGCACGTTGGGCGCTTCGAGCAAGCCGTGTACATCGTCACTCTCATCTTCGCTGCGTTGGCTGCTGTGTGCACAATCGCACCTTCGGCTCAGCACCGCTTTCTATTTCGTCACGACGACAAGCAGTACCTGGTGTTCAATTCAAGCCTCATGACAATCGCCGGCCTGTGGTTTCTTGCAGTGGCAATGTGCGGCTGCCTACTACTTGTGACGACGAAGCTGTTCGGCATTCCAGCGGGCTTGATAACCGCAAGTCTCGGAGCGCTCCCCTTCGCTGTCCTTTGGTTCATCGTCCCGCTAAGGCGCCTTCGAGCCTTGAACAAGCAGCAGCGATGATCCGCGTTCCGCCGAGTGGTACTTAGCTGCCTACTCCTCGCTCGCTAACCCCGCGCTCAGCCGCCCACTGTTGCCAGCGCGTTGGCGAGCGTTTTCTGTGTTTGTGGCCCGCGCAACGTTGCCCGGACCTTCCCCGTGCTGTCAATCACGAACGTGGTGGGCAACACGGTCACTCCGTAGGCGAGTCCAGCAGTTCCCTGCGGGTCGCGCAAGTTGGGAAAGGTCCATCCGTAGTGCTTCACGAACGAGCGCGCAGAGGAGAGCGACGGGTCGCTCCAGTTGACTCCGATGAGCGTGGCGTGAGCCCCCAAGCCTTGGGAGAACTGCTCGAGCGCGGGCGCCTCGTGTGCACATGGCTCGCACCAGCTCGCCCAGAAAGTGATGATCGCCGGGCGCCCGCGCAGCCCCGCGAGCGTGACCCTTCTACCACTGAGATGTTCGCTCGGGAGTGGCGGTGCGGGACGGCCGTTGCGTCCGCCACTGCTGGCAAGTCCAACAAACAGGAGCACAGCCACTACAGCCGCAGCAACGGTCCAGACGAGCAGTATGCGCAGCCGCGCTCGCGGTTGGGACATCTATTGGCGAACTTATCACCGAGGCCCCTTCGAAGGTGCCACCAGCGACACGGCTGCAAACCGGGGCACTCAGCAGATCGACCCGCTCACAGGCGGGCCGATCCGGGGAGGGAATGAGGGAGGAACGATGCCCTCGTAAATGAGTGTTGCCTGAAGCGACCGATATCAAACCTCCGACTGGCGCGCTGGCTCAGGTCGAGCTGAGCAGCGGCTCTATGCGGCTGCGCACGTCATGGAGACGCAACGCATTCTTGACGCTATAGAGGTCGCTGTCGGCGCGCGCGATGCACTCACCAAGCCTCTCACCCGGCAGCCACTCGCAGATACCCACAGACCACGTGACCGGTAGATCCTCGACGTGCAGGCGATTGAGCACCACTGAGGCGCTTTCAGGAGAGGTGGCGGGCAGCAACAGCACGAACTCGTCTCCCCCATGACGCGCCAGAATGTCGCCGGCGCGCAAACGCTCGCGCCAGCAGCGACCAAGATCGGCCAGCACCCGATCACCGACCACGTGACCACGCTGATCGTTGATCTGCTTGAAGCCGTCCAGATCGAGCACCGCTAGCGTGAGCGGACTTCCGGTGCGCTGTGCGATCGCATGCTCGCGGTTGGCGGCAACCAGGAAACCGCTGCGATTCAGCAGGCCGGTAAGGGGGTCTGTGTCGGCCTGGCGGCGCAGCGCCTCGCTGAGATGGCCGAGCACGAGACAAATCGACCAAATCGTGACGGTGACGATGGTCCAATAGATGACGACATGCGACAGACCACCCAGGAGCAGGCCAGCGCCGAAGCCGATGGAGATGATGAGTCCCTGCACGATCACTCCGCGGCGCGGGAAGAAGTGGGCGGCGTAGATCGCGATCCAGGGGTAGGAGAAGGCCGTGATCATCATGCCTCCCTGTGTGGCGGCATGGCCGACTACCCAGCTTGTTGTTAGTGATCCGCCGGCGGCGATGAACTGGTAGCCGAGCGTGGGGGTGCGCAGCCCGAACAGCCAAACGGAGCTCGCCGCAGCAATGGCGAAGAGGCCGGTGGCGCCCACCAGCCCTGTGGGCTCCTGGGCGCTGATGGGGAACGCTACCGTGGCAAGGCAAACAAGGCCCTTGAATAGGAAGAGCAGCGACAGCGACCAGGCGATCGCCGGCCGGCCGGCGGCGAGATGGCGCGGGCTCAAGCACGACAGTGCTTTCCTGGCAGTGGGACGTGGCGGGCTCGTAACGATCACTTGCGTATGTCTTCGGCGTGAGCGGATGCTCGCTTGAACGTTGACTGGCCGGAAACGACGAACCGCAGGGACAACCGCACCGGTGTACTAGGCTCACAACAGTGCTGTTTCTCAAACCGCGCCAGACAAGCATCGTTGAGGCTCCGCAGGCGTTGCCTGGCCGCGAGCGGCCGATCGACGTGGCTGAGCTTCATGTCGTTCTCGGCACGCCGCTTGAGCCGCCGTTCCCCGAGGGCGTTGAGCGGGCCGTTTTCGGCATGGGCTGTTTCTGGGGGGCGGAGCGGATCTTCTGGCAGACTCCAGGCGTTTATACGACGGCCGTGGGGTACGAGGGCGGATTCACTCCGAACCCGACATACGAGGAGGTTTGCAGCGGACAGACCGGCCACGCTGAGGTGGTGCTCGTAGCGTTCGATGCCACCAGCACGAGCTTCGAGGAGATGCTGAGACTGTTTTGGGAGGGTCACAACCCCACCCAGGGCATGAGACAAGGCAACGATGCAGGTACCCAGTACCGCTCGATCGTTCTGTGCGCAAACGAGGCGCAGCAGCACGTTGCCGAAGCCTCACGGGACGCCTACCAGCAAATGCTCACGGCGAGCGGCCACGGCGAGATAACCACCGAAATCCTCCTCGTCGATCCCGCCCATCCCTTTTACTACGCCGAGGACTATCACCAGCAATACCTCCAGAAGAACCCGGGCGGCTACTGCGGCCTCGGAGGCACCGGTGTCGCCTGCCCAATCGGCCTAACCGCTACCTGAGAGCGTCTCCTCGCTCCTGGCGGCGTGCTTGTCGCTCATGGGCGACGCACTCCGCGACTGCGCCTGCCTGCGCTCAAAATCGATATGCCCCTCGGGCACGTCCTGGCCAAACGACGACTCGCTCGCTACGCGCGTAATGACCGGCAAACGCCTGCGACCCCGCCGAAGCGGGGTCGTAGGCCTTCAGGAGGTAGAGGGTGGGACGCGCACAGAGGGGAACGCGCCCCACCCGATTTGTCGCTATGCAGTGCTACCTGCAGGCGCCGGTGTCCAGCTCGGGGCGTGTGGTCCACCAAGGGTGGGCACGTCCGAGGGGTAGACCTCGTTGCCGTGGATTGCGTGATCGCCGATCTCGAGCTCCTCATCGGAGAGTCGCAAGGGAACGAAGATCCCGACCAGCTTCAGCAGGATGAACGTCACTATTCCGCTGAAGAAGATCACGAACACGCCGGCCTCAGCCTGCCAGCGCAACAGTTTCCAGCTTCCGTGAACGGCTCCCGCGAGACCGGGCAGATTTTCTGCCCCACCGATGCCGATGTACTCGACGATGTGTGGATCGGCGAGCACCCCCACGAGCAGGCCACCCAACAGACCGGCGATTCCATGCGTATAGATCACGCCCAGCGTGTCGTCCACGCTTCGGAACACCGGGGCTCTTGAGAGGAAGCGAATCGCCATCCACACGATCGTGGATGCCACCACTCCGATGACGATGGCGCCATAGCCGTTTACGAAGCCTGCGCCTGGAGTGATTGCCACCAGCCCGGTGATCATTCCGTTGACCGAGCCGATCAAAGACGGCTTGTCGCGGAAGATGTAGTCCCAGGCGATCCACACGAGCATTGCCACAGCCGTGCAGAGGTTCGTGTTGAGAACCGCTGCGGAGGCGTTGGCGCCCGCATAGTAGGAGTCACCACCGTTGAAGCCGTTCCAGCCGAGCCACAGAAGACCCGCTCCGGCAGCGACCATCAACAGGTTGTTGGGAGCATCGACCTCTCTGTCTCGTTGCAATCGTGGTCCTATGACCGCAGCTGCCACGAAGCCCGAGATACCAGCCGCCAAGTGGATCACGTAGCCGCCGGAGTAATCCAGCGCGCCGTGAGCCGCGAAGTAGCCGCCGCCCCAGATCAGGAACGCGTTGACCGTGTACACGAAAGTGATCCACAGCAGCACGAACGGTATCCACGCCTTGAAGTTGACGCGGCCCAGAACTGAGCCGAGCATCAGGATCGGCGTGATGCCGGCGAACACGAACTGGAAGTACACGAGCGAGGACTGCGGGAAGTGGAACGGGGGCCCTGAGGAGATGGACGGGATGACCGCCTGCCCCTCCTCCGCAGCATGCCCGAGCACGCTTCCGGGTTTCCCCCAGAACGTATCGAAGAAGCCCGTGCCTTTCCCGATCGGCGTGCCGAAGCCCATCTTGAACGCCCACAGGCACCACGCGACCAGCACAAGCGCGAATGCGACAAAGGTGAGCATCATGCTGTTCACCGACCAGCGCTTCTGCATCACGCCCCCGTAGAGGATGGCGAGACCCGGGATGCTCATCAGGCCGACGAACGTCGCGGCGGTCATCTGCCAGGCGTTGTCGCCTGGGTTGAGCCACGATGGGTACGCCAGCCATTCGGCTGTGGCCAAGATTGACATACGCCTCCATTTCCTGTCTTTGAATACGTTCTAAGCGCCATCGGCCGTTGCCGGCCAAGGCACCCTCTTTGAGTCGCACTATGAAACAGGCCCAGCCGCGGCCGAGGTAGGGAGACATGGCCAACAGTTGGCCCCCTGTGTTTAGACATATGTCGAGGAGGCCCGCCGACGGGCGGCTGGCTAGCCTGAGAAGCTCTAGCCGGCGGCGCTCGAGCGCCCGTAAGGCAGGCTTGCCCGTCTACAGGCTTCGCGCAGAGCGTCGTGTGCGGCAACAGCCGGGTTTTCTGAGGGGTTGGCGCACAATCTGCGCGCCACAGCGCCACAGGGATGGATGACCGCAGCGCCGAGAGTGCTTGCAAACGTCACTTCGATACAGCCAGCGCGCCGGCTGGGGCCGCTGGTTGAGGCGATCACGGCTACCGTTGCAACGGCGACCAAGAACACCAAGCTTGCAGCGATCAGCGCGAACCGCCCGCTACGCGGCCAACGCAGCGGCTCGGAGAGCCGTTTGGACTGATCCATCATGATCATCGCGCGGCTTAGTTTAGGGCCGCCACGAGGAAGGGTCTGGACACGCCACGCCAAGCCGGCGCAACTGCCCATCACAACTACGCGGGCTGTTCGGTGGCTTACGGTCGTTAGGCGACGGCGCCGCGGAGCTACTCAGCTGGCGCTTGCGGCTGCTCGGCGGAGTTGCGGGGGACGCCTGTGGGCGGATTCTTCGATGAGCCGGGCTCAGGCGCGAACGTGAGCGCGGCGGAGTTGATGCAGAAACGCTGTCCGCCTGGACCTGGGCCATCGTCGAAGACGTGGCCCAAATGCCCTCCGCAGCGGCGGCACACGACCTCTGTGCGACGCATGAACAGACCGTTGTCCGGCCGCAGCTCAACCGCCTCGGCGACCGCCGGCTCAGTAAAACTCGGCCAGCCGGTGCCCGACTCGAACTTGGTGTCTGAGCCGAACAGGTTGCTGCCGCAGCCAGCACAGGTGTACATCCCAGACGCCTTGTTGTAGACGTACTCCCCGGTGAATGGCGCCTCGGTTCCCGCGCGCCGCAACACCTCGTACTGCTCGGGCGTGAGCTCCTCGCGCCATTGCTGCTCAGACTTGGCTACCTCGGAATCGCTCATACCCCAAAAGTTCTAGCAGCACTACACGCATTGCCTGGCCAAGTCGAAAGCTGCGCGGGCTTGTTTTTTGAACCCAAAACGCCGGTGCTACCATGATCTTTACGTTCACGTCAGCTTCCACATCCCGCTTCGGTGTTCACGCCGACCACGAGAACTACCGCTGGTGGGCGCTCTCCTGCACAAGCCTCGGGATGCTGCTCGCGGCTACCAACTCAGGCACGCTGATCATTGCGTTGCCAAGCCTCGAGCGCTCGCTGCACGCAAGCCTGCTGGCGCTCGTTTGGGTGATTCTGGCGTACCTGATCGCCGCAACCGTGCTGGTGCTGACAGCGGGTCGCCTAAGCGACCTGTTCGGGCGCAAGCGCGCTTATGTGGGCGGCTTTCTTCTATTCGCCTTCGCCTCACTCGGGGCGGGCTTCTCGACCGACGCGACCATCCTGATCTGCTGGCGCGTGCTGCAGGGGATCGGCTCCGCGTTCCTGTTCGCCAACGCTGCCGCCCTGGTCACCGATGCGTTCCCCAAGGAGCAACTGGGCCTCGCGATGGGCGCCAACACGATGGTTGCCGCGGTGGGTCTCGTGCTCGGGCCGGTGCTCGGTGGCGCGCTCGTGGAGATCTCCTGGCATTGGGTGTTCTGGTTCAACGTGCCGCTGGCGCTCGCCGGCGCAGCCTGGGGAGCGCTGATCCTGCGTGAGCTGGCCAAGCCCGATAAGGTGCGCGGCTTTGACACGCTTGGCACGGTGACATTCATCGTGGGCCTCACCGGGCTCGTGCTCGGTGTATCCAAGGGTGGCCTCTCAGGCTGGGGCGACCCAGTTGTGCTTTTCGGCCTGGCGTGTGCGGTGGTGCTGTTGCCTCTGTGGATCTTCATCGAGCGCCACACTCGCGCCCCAATGCTGGACCTGTCGATCTTCAAAAACCGCCTGTTCGCAGCCGCCACCGGCGCCGCGTTCATCAACGGGCTGGCGCGCTTCGCGCTGATGTTCCTGTTCGTGTTCTACTACCAGGGCGCCCAAGCCAACGACCCGATCACCGCCGGCATCAAGCTGATTCCACTGGCGCTCGGGATGCTCGTGGCTTCCCCCCTTGCCGGCATCCGCGCCGACCGGCACGGCTCGCGCAACCTCGCAGCCGGCGGGATGCTCGTCACGGCCACAGGTCTTGCGGGTATGACCACTCTGCAGGTGCACAGCCCCTACTGGCAGAGCATGATCTGGCTTGCGCTCGTGGGCGTGGGCTCCGGCATGTTCAACAGCCCCAACACGGCCGCCATGATGGGTGTCGTGCCGGCCAAGCGCCGCGGCGTTGCGGCGGGCGCGCGCACGCTCGCGCAGAACACGGGCGCGGTGCTGTCGATTGCGTTTGTGCTCGCAATCGTCACCTCCTCGATACCGAAGACAACGCTGTTTGCGGTGTTCTCCGGGGTGACGCGCGGCCTCTCAGAGCAGAAGCTGGCCCCATTCATAGCCAACATGCACGTTGCCCTGTGGGTGCTGGCCGCCACCTCACTGGCAGGCGCCTTCGTGTGCTTGCTGCGTCCACGCCAGGTGACAGCGCCACAGCAGGAGCCAGAGCACGAGCAGCGCTTGCCGGAACACCGCAAGGCCGATTCCGAGGCTGCGCTGCGGGCGGGAGCGCGAGTATGAGCACCGCTACTGGCGGTGTCACCGATGCAAGCGCCGCCTCGACGAGCCTGCGCATCGGCGATGTGGCCAAGCTCGTGGGCACCACGCCGCGGACGATCCGCTACTACGAGGAGATCGGGCTGCTGACGCAGGCTCCCGCGCGTCCTGTAGGTGGTCATCGGCTGTACACGCAGACCGAGGTCGAGCGCCTGCGCGAAGTGATTCGCCTGAAGGAGCTGCTCGGGGTGACCCTCGACGAGCTTAGGGATCTGCTCACCGCGGAGGAGGCCCGCGCCGCTGTGCGCGCCGAGCTACAGCGCGAGGACGTCGAGCCTGAGCGCCGCCGCGAGCTGCTGAAGGAGGCGCTCGGGCACATCGACCGCCAGCTCGAGCTCGTGGAGCACCGCTCCTCGGAGCTCGCCAAGCTGCACGCGGAGCTGGCTGAGACGCGCAAGCGCGTGCGCGCCAAGCTGGGTGACCTCGATGACGACGGGGTCGGCGGTCACGAGCGGCGGCTGGAGGCGGATGTCGCCTCCAGCCCATCCTGACGCGACACCGTCCCGACACACGACACGACCAAGGGAGCAAACCCATGACCGACGCGCAAACCCCACCGAGCCCCGAGGGTGTCGCTGGAGCGGTGCTCCACCCGAGCCAACGCAACCGCAGCTAAGGTCACACGATGGAGCGTAAGTGGTGGACATTGATTGCAGTGTCGGTGGCGATTTTCATGCTGCTGCTCGACATCACCGTCGTGAATGTTGCGCTGCCAGACATCCAGAAGTCGCTGAAATCAAGCTTCCAAGATCTGCAGTGGGTCGTTGACGCCTACTCGCTGACGCTCGCCGCGTTCCTGCTCACTGGGGGCGCACTCGCCGACCTGTTCGGACGTCGGCGGCTGTTTGTGATCGGCCTGGTGGTGTTCACCGGCGCCTCAGCCGTCTGTGGCTTGTCCTCGAGCGCCCTGATGCTCAACCTCGCCCGCGGTGTCCAGGGAATTGGGGGCGCACTCATGTACGCCACCTCGCTGGCATTGCTCGCACAGGCCTTCCACGGCCGCGACCGTGGAACCGCTTTTGGCGTATTCGGCGCCGTGACAGGGGCAGCTGTGGCG